>NZ_JBFAPG010000011.1:0-33210 GCF_040675595.1 Micromonospora sp. NPDC049580 | reverse complement strand
TGATCGCGGTCGGGTTGCCGCCGCGATCATCGCCGGGAAGGTGATCAGCGAACCGCCACCGGCCACCGCGTTGACCGTGCCAGCGGCGAGACCGGCGGCGAGCAGCAGCGCGGCGTGGGAGAGATCCATAGCCCCACGAGGCTAGCCGCCGCCTTTTAGGCTGGCGTCGCCGGATCGCCTATGAGCTGCCCGATCTTGCCCAGGCGGGGCGGCAATACTGGAAGAGCGTCCGTCGTTAGGATGGGAGCGCGACGGACGAGTCGACCGGGCGGTCGCGTCGGCGGGCTCCGGCCCGCCGCCGAGGAACGTCCGGACTCCACAGGGCAGGGTGGTTGTTAACGGCAACCCGGGGCGACCCGCGGGACAGTGCCACAGAAAACAGACCGCCGACCCCAACGGGGACGGTAAGGGTGAAACGGTGGGGTAAGAGCCCACCAGCACCCCGGGTGACCGGGGTGGCTCGGTAAACCCCACCCGGAGCAAGGCCAAGCAAGGGCCGTCACCGCAAGATGACGACCCGGCGCAGACGCTTGAGGGCTGCCCGCCCGATGTCTGCGGGTAGGCCGCTAGAGCCTGCCGGCAACGGCAGGCCGAGATGGATGGCCGCCGCCGGCGCAAACCCCTCGGGGTACGCGCCGCGCACAGAATCCGGCGTACAGGTCGACTCGTCCGTCGCCCACCAGCTCAGAGACCTGATCAAGGCTTGAGCTGGTTCGATGTTGAGGCGTCATTCATGGTCAAACGTCGGGCGGCATCCGGTGCCCTGGAGACGCCCTGAGGGTCGACTGAGTCGAACCTCGTCTCAGATCGGGCTGGCTGTGCCGTCGTGGGTCATCTTCAGGCCCCCGCTTGATAGTCCCCGAGTCGGGCAGCAGCTGTGGGGGAGGGGCGGGAACGTCCCGCCGGTGGAGATGGCGCCGCGACCTGTGATCCAGCGGCAAGCCAGTCCCAGGGTGGGACTGGCGCGGCAGACGGCGCCCTGTCGGCCTCAGTTCTGTTCAAGAGTGTGCCCGATGAAGTTGATGAGCGGAGTGCAACCTATCCCCAACGCCCGCCGGCTCACACTGAGGTTAAGGGGCCGTGTGACCGGATGAACGGACCTCCACCCTATGGCCGGGTCGCCTGCTCCTGTCGTGCTACCTGGTCCGCCTGATGAGCCAGGGCTGGTCCATCCCTGCCGACAGGCTCGACAAAGAGATTGCCAGTACCCGGCCTGAGGCTAGCCATTTCTGTATCTGCGGCTCCGGTATATCTTCTGCTCCACTCCGCGCGCCCACTTGGGCAACTTCTTCAGAAGAGGGATGTATCGCAGAGCCGGTGCAGCAAATTTGCTAGCAATTAGCAGAGTGCCGGCGCCGCCGCCGAGGAGCAGCAGATGACTGCGCATCGCCGTCCAGGTCCCACTGAATGCCCTAAAGAGGTAGCTCCGCTCAAATGTAACCGGGTCCTGGGTAAGAAACAGGAGAACGGAAACGAAGAGAGCTGCGGTCATAGCCGTCCGCATGACCGAACCACCGCGAGCTCTCGAAAACGCCGCAAAGGACCGGAACTCGTTATCTCGAGAAACTACGCCCTTGCTTCGCCAGAAGTAGACGAGGACCTTGCTTTTGCTGAACAGGTTTATCGCACGATCGAGATATGGTTCCCACACGAGGCCCTCGAGAATTCGCGTGTAGTGCATCTCGGGCGCCTGCTGGTAGCTCTGCAGTGAGGCAGGCACTACGGCAAGACAGTTGACATGCTGCACGTCCACGACCAGATGTGACCAGTCAAGGTCCGATGAAACCGCAACCGTCTCGCGGAGCTCATTTACTCGCATATCGAGAAGTGCGCCCGCACGGCGGTGTCCGAGGCGGTGCCAAGTCCACATCCGCCCAGGGTTCCTGACCGGAAGGCGAAATCTGAGGTAAACCTCCTCCTCTGCCTCTATCGCTCGAGCCGGGAAAATCTCCCACAGTGAGAACTCTGCCGTGCTTATCTTCGAGTCGCGAACGCATTTTCTTGTGTCGAGTGACATAAGGATCATCGGCCCATCACCGTCGTCGTAGACCCGCTCTCCGTTCCCGTCTGTGGCAACACTGACGGCCGTATTGCCGAAGACAAGATTCAGGTCTGCGGTGCGATTCAGCATCCGGGGAATTACGTCTGTCAACTCCCCTTCAGCGGTTCCGAAAGGTACGGCGATCCGGAAGGAGTCCAACGCTGAGGAGGATGGTCTTACCTTCAAGCCGATGTCACACAAGAACAAGGACCTGCGAAATAGGCCCGGCAGGCACCACAGATTGATGTCAAGCTTGCAGACTTCGAATGCAGGTGGCCTGGGATGGCGGACGACCGCGAAGAAGCCCATTAAGCTTCACCTTCGAAGAACCGAGGGGTGTAGCCGAGCGTGAGGGCACTCGACGGGGGGTGCAGGTGCCTTACTTTAGTTCGGCGTTGTCAAGCATGGAAGGTGTTGCGAAGTCCGCCGCCGCGAGCTGCTCCGCCAGTGACCACTGCAGGACAAGCTCATCCTCGCCAAAGCCGTATCTGTTCAACTCAAGAGAAGCTTGGTCAAAGCCGAACGGTACCAGAAGTGAGCGTACGCTCGCGGAGTGCTGGTTCCGCACTGTCAGAAATCCGACTTCCGTCTCTTCTCGAGCCCATCTGCAAAGACAATTCTGCACCAAACGACGGCCCACGCCTCTTCGGCGCATTGTCGGGTCAACCCAGAGCGTGCTGAGCTTGAAGCGGTCCGGGCCCTTTGGCGTTTCAACCGCTACCCCGACCAGATGTTGGCCTCCGGCACGCCCGAGGGCTACGGCGACGGTGCACCTAGCTTGCCCGTCTAGAACCTCGCCTAGCCTCCGGAAGAGTTGCTGGTCCCCCTGAGGATAGAGCTGCCTCACTGTGGGTCCTACCGACTGCATGACTGGCAGCAGATCGATGCCTTGAAGTGGCCGGATCAGGATGTCGTAGCAGGGCAGTTGGGCCAGCGAGGCATCGGGGGCGGTAGCGATAGCATCGACCAGAGGGGTTTGGGCGACTTTGGGCGTAACGGCCGAGACAGTGCCGTTTGGGCGGTGACCTGGAAAGAGTGCCACCGCTACCCCCTAACCATTCCGGTAGCCTCTGGTTGCCCGCGGCTAACGACTGCATGCCGCACGGCGATGTGCGCGCTGCCTAAAGATCGCGTCCGAAGGACGGCACCGTACCATGCCCGCGTTAACGGCAGCTACCACCCACAGTCGAGGCCTACCCGTAGTGCTGGCGTCCAAACAGAGCAGGGTTTGCGGCTCAACGCGGCATCCGCGACCTCAAGCGTACCCAACCTTGGTAAACGACCCGGTCCTTCGACGGAAACGCGCCTATCGGTCAAAGCTGGAATCCGAGGTGCGAATGAGTTCCCCCGCTTTGATGGAGCGGTGGTTACCTGCTCCCGGCTGGTGCAGGGATGGCGATAGGTGGCTCGGAGGGTTGCGTCTGGCGGCTGTGCCAGGCGGTCTCCTACTCGTCCGGGCTGAGGTAGCCCAGTTCCTTCTGGATGCGGCGGGTGTTGTACCAGCCGTCGATGTAGGCGAAGATCGCGTTCTCGGCCTCGTCGCGGGTCCGCCAGCTCGTGCGGTAGACGAGTTCGATCTTCAGCGTGGACCAGAAGTTCTCCATCAGGGCGTTGTCGTAGGAGTCGCCGACGGAGCCCATCGACGGCAGGATCCCGTTGTCCTGTAAGCGTTCCGCGAAGCGAAACGACGTGTAGTTCGACCCACGGTCCGAGTGGTGGATCAGTTGGCCGTCGCGGACGTCGCGGGACCAGATGCCGTATTCGAGGGCGGCGAGGATCAGGTCGGTGTCGCAGCGGTCGGAGGTCTTCCCGCCGACGGTCCGGCGGGAGAACGCATCCCGGACCGCGGCGAGCCAGAACACGCCCTCGCCGCAGGGGATGCGGGTGGGGTCGGCGACCCAGAGCCGGTTCGGCCCGGCGGCGGTGAACTGCCGGTTGACCAGATCTGGCGCCGGCGTGTGCCGTGGATCCTGCCGGGTGGAGCCGCCGCGCCAGCCTCGACGCAGGAACGCACCCTGCCAGCCGTGGGCCGCCATCAACCGCTCGACCCGCTTGCGACCCACACCGATGCCGTCACGGCGTAGCTGCCGGTGCACCCGGTCCGCGCCGTAGGTGCGTCCGGAGGTCTCCCAGATCTCGTAGATGTTCGACAACAGGCCCAGGTCGACCACGTCGCGGTCGCAGGGCTGCTCGGCCTGCCTGACCCACGCGTAGTAGGTCGAGGCGCCGATGTTCAGGACCCGTAGCAGGAGCGCGACCGCGAATTGGTCACGGTGTTCATAAATGAACGTCATGACCGTCGCCGGGTCGGGTCGAGCTCCGCCGCGAAATACGCGCTCGCCGCTTTCAGGATCTCGTTCGCCCGCCGCAGCTCGGTGACTTCTCTGCGCAGCTGGCGGTTCTCCTCAGCCATCTTGCTGGTCGGCCGGTCGTGACGCTCGCCGGCGTCGGCCTCGGCTTGGCGGATCCAGTTCCGCAATGCCTCGTGATGCACGCCCAGCTGCTCGGCCAGGCGCCGGATCACCGGCTTCGGGTCCGACTCGCGGTACAAGCGCACAGCGCGGACGTAGCTCGTCGGGGTACTTCTTCGGTGCTGCCACGGACGACTTCCTCCCCATGGCCATCAGGCCATGGTCAAGAAGCTCCATAAAGCGGGGGTGGCTCAGAAGCCCTGACGCACGACCGGACCGACCGGCTGGCTTCCGTAGCGGTCTTGGTGGTCCCATTCGTGGATGAGGTGGGACGAGTGCGTGCTGGAGGTGCTGGAGCACCTGGGGGAGATGGGTCTGGTCGGGCTGGTCAAGATTGACGGGGAGCGGGAGCGCAAGCCCTGGACCGTGGTGATCTCGGGTCAGGGGCTCGACGGCGCGTCGATCAGGGTCGACGGCCACAGCCTCGACTACTGCCTGAAGGATGCGGTCGCCGCGCTTCATGAGCGCTTCCCGGACGAACTCGCGCTGCGCTGAGATCCGACCGTGGGGGCGGTTTCCCGGCGGCTTGCCGCCGGCCGGGCTTGCCGCCCGCACCGCGCGGAGCGCGGTGCCTTGATCTACAACAGGCCTATTCGGCAATTCCTCGCCCAGGATGGATGCCCCAGGATGGATGACCAGGGCGGATCGGTGGGGTGGACTTGTCCGCTGGCTCCATTGCCACAGCGCGGTTGTGCGTTTGGCGTTGGCGAGCCGTCAAGAGCGCCGTCATTAATCCGACTGAAGGGCGATCGCATCCTTCACCGACTACGACTGGTCCGTTAGCCTGGCCTATTCCTTGTCGTTGGGAGGGGAAGTGGATCTAGTCCTATTCAAGCTTCGCGATGATCTCGACGAGGGTGATTGGGGTCTCAGGGCTGTGGTCGACGAGGAATATAAGCCAGTCCCCGTCAAGGAGATAGTTGGCCTAGAGATCGGCCTGTACGTTAAGACTGCCAAGGTTAATGTACCCAAATGGCAGAAAGACTTGATGCTTTTGGCGCTCGACCAGACTGCAGAGGAAATAATTGGGCTCAAGAATCAGAGCACAGGGGCGGTAGTCCGAATAGAGCGAAGCGGCCACCGCTTCCTGCTCGTCTACGGCACAGGTCGTCACGCGGTTGATTCAAGTTCGATTGAGGCTGGATTTGGCCTGAGGGTGGCGGCGAATGTAGTTGACCCTGAAGCGCTGAGGGGTGTAGATACACGGGCGATCGTCGGCTCGGGACGAAGTCAAGTTATCTCGATGCCGTCGGCTGGCTCTCTGCACAAGCTTGGCATCGAACCCACCGCTGATCTCGTTCGATACTTAGAAGGAAAGCCACCAGAAGAGCTTGGCACGGGTGTGGCGGGGGGTGATTCCCTACGGCTCACGATGAAGTCCTTTAGTTATAGATCGTTGCCGGAGAAGCTTGATGAAGTAATCGCGGCGTATGATTCGCGGGAGTACAAAGAGAAGTTTCCGTTCTTGGATTACTTTACTCGCGTTCCCCGCACAAGAGGCGAACTCCACTTGAAACTTAAAGCGGAGTTGGATAAGAAGATCCTGTCGGGTGGCGAGGACATCGAATTTATGAATCCCGACTCGGATCGGCTGGCCAGGCCTGATCGTGTTCTTCTTAAATGGGGTCGCAAGTCTTACCAAGTTCAAGGTGAGATAAACAAGGATGCCGTCTTGGGGGCCGTTTCTCAATGGGACATCCCCGATCCGATGGCATCAGTTCAAGTTCATGCCTTTTACGAGGGCGTCGAGAAGCCTGTTAAGACCTCGCTCATGCCCTACGTTGTGGCAGAGGTGGAGCTAGGCGAGGGGATTTATGCGCCATGCGCTGGCGCATGGTATCGCATCGATAGAGACCACCTTGCGGGCCTGCAGGAACGGATCCGGCGAATTCCTGACCTGACTGAAGAATTGTCGCTGCGCTCCTGGTTTGCTGGAGCGGAAGATGAAGGCGATTACAATCTCGAGGCGTTGGGTAGTAACATCGACCACGTGGTTTTGGATCAGTCCCTTTTCTACAGCAAAGGAGGAAGGAATCTAAAAGTAGAAATTTGCGATCTGCTGACGCGTCGCAAGGAGCTGATTTGTGTGAAGAAAATGAAAGAGTCCTCGCCTACGCTTTCTCACCTTTTTGCGCAGGGTGCGGTTTCGGCTCGACTCTTTAGTGACAGTAGGCAGTATCAGAGCGCTGTTCTACAACACTTCAACAAAATGGCTCAGGCTGCCAGGGTGGGAGCCTTGGGGGACTGGAAGATTGTTTTTGCAATAGCTACTGACAAGCCTGGAAAGCTTGCGGATTCACTGTTCTTTTTCAGCAAGGTCAATCTTGACCTTGCTGAGCGTGCTATCCGTGGCGCTGGACTGGGTGTCGCGCTAGCGAAGATCGATCTTGTTAAGCCTGGGGTGGTCCCATCCACCCGTCGGAGTGCAGGTAAAGACAGGGTGATACGTCGTGGTGACGATCGCAGCGAAAGACCGCGGCTCTTTTAGGGGCGCAAATAGCTCGATGGTTGGAATTTGCTCATCTTCGAAGCCAGCGGTGGTGGATCGCAATCGGGTCGAGCGGCGCGGCGGCACGTTAGGCGCGAAGATCCGGTGTGTGCTCCTAGCGGCCTGGATGGGAGTTGAGGCGGAGGGCCGGCGAGTACAGTTCAGGTTGGTCCATCTCCCGGTGCCTTGAGGGCTTCAAACTGCTATTGGTGGGGCTTTTCGTTGTCCAATGGCAGTATCTGCACGCCCTTTCTAAGAGCAAACAACTCCCTGCGGGCTATAGCTTCGCCTTCTTGGTGCAGTTGGTAGCCCGTCAAGCCACACCCACCCGTCATAAGTGTGGAGATCCCTGCGGATTTTAATCAGGCGGCAGAGGATCGGTTGTGCGAACTGTGGGCTTGCTGAAGTGGTCAGATACAACACGTCACCGGCCTTCACGTCGGCTCTTCCGGTACCTCCAGGCGCGTAGGGTCTCGCCGGCCGCCGTCAGTCGCGGGCATCCGTCGTCAGAGCACTTCGAGCAGACTGACCGGTGATGGAAGTCGATGACGTAGCCAGCCATCAGGACGGGGAACGAGGGCTCTGGCTGCCGCTGAGGAGTCAGCATGGTTCACCGCTGGTTGAGGCGCTTGAGGGCCTGCGACGAGCGCCAGGCGGCGGCCACGGTCATCAAGGGCTGCTCTGGGACCGGGACAGAGGCCTCCTCGACGAGGACTGACGACGGGTGGTGCGTCAGCTCCAGGCTCTCAGCTGCCACCTCGGCAGTTCTGTCGAGGTGGCAGAGGAAGGTGCTCGACAACCTGTTCGGGCTACAGACCGGGGGTCACTAATCGTCATCAGTCTGTGACGGAGTTGGGGTCGCAGGTTGACGCGGCGCTGCGACCGTCGGGCATGGCCGTTCAAATGCTGCTGAAGGCGCGGCGGCTCAGTGTCTTGCTGGCGGCTGCCATTCTCGTGCTGGCCGGGTTGACCGCTTGCACGCCTGAGATCAAAGGCGTTACCGGCGTGGGCGTGGATGCCGATGGGCAGCCCGTTGCGGTTTTGTCCTGGTGCGCGGACCGTCCGCCAGACGTTGTTATGTTCTTTGCCGAACGGGCGTCGATCTCGCCATCCCCGTCCGCCGTGGCGACTTCCACGAGCTGGCCCTACTGGCCGGGACGACGGTACGCCGTACCGCGTGCGGCGACCTCGCCGACGACGGTGCGTCTGGAGGGCTTCCCACGTGACCCGGCCCCCAGCCCGAACGCGGCCTTCCAGCTGTTCGGTGTCGCCAGCGACAGCAGCTTCACCTCGCGTTCGGTGACCTTCCGGCTTACTGAATTGGAAGACATGCGGCCCGGATCGGTTCTGATCACCGAAATTGTGGGCAACGGCGAGGTGCAGAGAAGCGTATCTGTCGATGAGTTCGCGAGTCTCGGAAAGGACGCATGCTGATCAGCGGTAGTGGGCCGCAGTTGTGTATGTGGGGAACCCGCCCGGTTTGTGGACTCCCCGATGCGCCGGGTGAGGCCGTAGTGCGTCGCGGCGCTACGGCCGCCCAGCGACCTGGGCGACGAACCTGGCCCAGGCTGCCGGGGTGAAGGTCAGTGCCGGACCGGCAGCGTCTTTCGAGTCGCGTACCGCCACGACACCGGGCAGGTTGCGCGCCACCTCGACGCAGTTGCCGCCGCTCGCGCCGCTGCGGGTGGACTTGCGCCACCGGGCGTTACTGAGGTCCATGATGGCTCTCAACTTCCTTCAGCAGGTGGACTAACGGCGCGGTAGCGCGGCGATTTGAGCCATGGTCGAACGCGGCGCATTGATCCGGCGCAAAGGGCTCGCGCGCCTGACTATAGTTACGGCCGCCCGGCGACCTGGGCGACGAACGCCCGCCAGGCTGCCGGGGCGAAGGCCAGGATCGGGCCCGCAGGATCCTTGCTGTCTCGGACACCGATGACGCCGGGCAGGTTGTCAGCAACTTCGACGCAGTTGCCCCCCGACGATCCGCTGCGCCGGGACTTGCGCCAGATGGCGTTAGTGAGGTCCATGGTGGCCGTGCACTTCCTTCATCAGCTCGTCGGACTGTCGGCGCGGGAGTGCTTCGTTCCGAACGTTCTCCCACCTCGCATGAAGAGTATGTAGCCCATCTTCGTTGTCGACCACGATCCCGCCCAGCTGATTTTCGAGGTGCCCGACCCAGGACCCGTCGCCAGCCCGCGCCAGCGCGAACGGCCCGGACAGCCCAATGTGGAGGCCGGCGCTTGCCGGGATCACGTGGATGTGAACGTGCGGCAGCTGGGCGACGGTGATGAGGTGGGCGACCTGTTCGGCCATGATGCCGGCGTGTTCGTCGCCCGCGCGGCGGAGCGTGGATTCGTCCAGCACAGCCACCACCTGCGGTGGGCTGTCGCCGGTGAGGATCTTGTGTCGACTCATGCGGGCGCTTACCTGCTGGTCGACCTCGGTGGCCGACATGAGGTCGTTCAAGCGCATCACGACATGGGCGTAGTTCTCGGTCTGAAGCAGGCCCGGGATCAGTAGCGGCTCGAAGAGACGAAGCTGCCGAGCGCCGCGCTCGGCGTCCAGCCACGGCAGAAACCACGACGGCGCGCCGAGTTTCACCACCAGGCGTCCGAACAGCCCGTCGTTGTTGAAGGCGCGGTCCGCTCCCCGAATGAAGTCCATCGTCAGCGCTCGGGTGCCGCTCTCCACGGCGCTGACATGCGAAGCGCTGAAGCCCGCCGCCCGGCCGAACGACTCCTGCGTCATCCCGGACGCTCCACGAGCACGGCGGATCTCGCTCACGATGAAGTCCGCGAGAGGACTCGGCACGTCAGCCATTCAACGCTCCTCAAATCGGAGATCGACTACCCGAGGTGCCACACGCCTGGAGCCTGTTCTGCCAGCTCCGGCCCGGACACCTGGAACACCTTCCGAGCGTAGTGGCCTTCACAGCAGAGTGTCACCAGGCGGCGCGGCTGGCAGGCCCACGAGATCCGGTGGTCGCGTGCGTAACGGGGCCGCTCCCGACGGGCGAGCACTCACGGGAGCGGCCCCTTCCCAACAGCACCCAGGGGAAGACCGTGCCCGACGACAAGTCCGAGAAGTTCGGGAAGATGAAGGCTGGCGACGTAATCCACCTGACCACCGCGGCGAGCGTGCAGTTCCTACGCCCGATCTTCGTACGCGTTATCCGCGAGTTGCCCGAGCGGCACACGTACGACGGGTGGGTCTGGATTGAAGGCTACGAGCTGAACGCGGCGGGCGACGCGGTCGCGCGGCGCGAGTTGTACGTGATGCGCGCGGGCGTACGGCTGCAACCCCTGCCCGCCGTACCAATCAAGCCCGTCAAACGCGGAGCGACCCGGCAGCCGGTGCGGGTCGGATGACCGTCCGCCCTCGCCCGCACCTGCCGATGCGTCCGGCGTGGCTGTGCCGCAACTGCGCCGCGCCCTGGCCGTGCGCCCCGGCCCAACTCGCCCTCGCCAACGAGTTCTACGGTCACTCCATTGCTCTGGCGTTCTACCTGGCCGCGTCGATGCACGACGCCATCGACGACGCGTACAACCTGGGGTTGCGCCCGGACCTGCCCACGCTGCACGCCCGCTTCCTCGGCTGGCTGTCGCTGGCCCGCCGACCCCGCCGACACTGAATCCAGCCCAATCAAACGAACCGGCCGGGCGGGGTTGCCCCCACCCGGCCGTCCGGATCTCTAAAAGTTCACTGCTTCTTGAACACCGGCATGGTGTCCAGCGTGGTGGTGATGTTCTGCGTGGTGCCGCCCCGGTACGTCTTCCCGGTGAAGATGTCGGTCCAGCTGTTGCCTGGCGGGAACCACACCGAGGTGGTGGCGGTGCTGCCGGGCGTCGTCACGGGTGCCACCAGGTAGTCCGGCCCGTAGAGGTACTCGGAACCGGCGGTGGCGTACGCGGCCTGCTCATTCGGGTACGCCAGGTACATGGAGCGGACGATTGGCGTACCCGTGCGGGTGGCCTCCTTCGCGGCGGCGTAGGTGTACGGCTGCAGTTCCTTACGCAGGTTGAGGAACTTCTTGGCCGACGCGTTCGCCGCCGGGCCGTACTGCCAGGGCAGCCGGTCGCTGTGGTTGGAGTGCAGCCGGTCGATCGGCTGGAACGTGCCGAACTGCACCCACCGGGCGTACAGGTCGTCGGGCAGCTTGGTGCTGCCCGGTTCGCTGCCCGGCTCCTGGAGGCCGCCGGTGTGCCCGCCGATGTCGTGGCTGACCGCGGCCAGTCCGGTCGCTGCCGACTCGCCCGGCGTGTAGCCGACCTCCATCTGCAGGGTCGACCAGTCGGAGGTGGTGTCGCCGGTGAAGTGCAGCGTGGTGCGCTTGTCGGCCCACGGGCCGGTCGCCACCGGGGTCGGGCTGCCGTAGCCGCCGGCCTGCAACGAGCCGTACGCCCGGGAGAACGCGAAGCCGGTCTTGTCGGCGTACTGCTGGTTGATCCACGCGTCCGCGGTCACCCCGGCGAGCGAGGACTTCGTGTTGTCGCAGCACCAGTCCAGCCACCACAGGTCCGGACCCTTGGTGCCCTTGGGCAGCATCTCGTCGTGCAGCTGCAGGTACGCCTTGAGCTGGTCCGGGTCGCCGAAGTCGAACGCGTAGCAGTCGGGGCCGCCGTTGCAGCCGACGCGCTGGAGCTTGCCCTTCGCGGTGGCCTGCGCCTGGGCGAACTTCGGGTCCGAGCCGAGGATGCTCGGGTGGATGTTGATGCCGGTGTGCAGGCCCTGCTTGCGGGCCCAGTCGAAGAACGCCTTCGGGTCGGGAATCCGGGTGGGGTCGATGCTCCAGCCGTTCCACTTGTCCGGCGCCTTGATGTCGGTGTCGAGGACAAGAACATCCATGGGTACGCCTTCGGCCTTCGCCCGGGCCACCAGGTCCTGGAATTCGGTCGCGGTGCGGTCGTAGTACTCGGAGTACCACACCCCGTACGCCCACTTGGGCAGCAGCTTCGTGGGGCCGGTCAGGGTCGACAGGTCCTTGAGGCCACGGGTGAAGTCCTGCCCGTACGCGAAGACGTAGCCGTCCTGCTCGGCGGCGGGCCGGGGCTTGGTGGTGCTCAGGGCCGAGGCCGAGTCGTCGAGCAGGTACCAGCCGTCCTGGTAGAGCAGGCCTGGAGCGGTGAGCGCCGCGCCGGTGACGCCGTCCAGACCCCGGCGGTAGCCGCCGAGCGGCGCGTGCGGGGCGAGCAGCGGGGCGTCCTTCCTCGTGACGGCGACCGTGTCGACGTTGACGTTGCAACTGGCGTCCGTGGGGCACCCCAGCGTCACCGTGTTGGTGCCACGGTCGAGGTGGACCGGGACGGAAGCGGTGTTCCAGTAGTCCCACCCGCTGGTCGGCGTAAGGGTCGCCGTGACCGGCGCCGCCGTTCCGGCCGTGACCGACATGGTGCGCGCCTGGCTCGGCTGGGCGCCGGCCTGGCCGTTGGCGTAGCGGATCTGCACCTGGTAGTCACCCGGGGACGGAACATCCGTCACGGTGAGCGCGACTGCCGACGTGGTGCTCTCCAGGCCGGCCAGGAACCCCGTACCGGATGCGCCGTTGTGGTCGTTCGCGGGCTTCGCGCCGCCGGTCAGCGCGCCGGTCTCGGCCTCTCCCAGCGTGCCGAATCGCAGGGAGTGCGGCTCGGGCGCGGCCGGCGCCGGGAACGGATCACCCGGGTTGACCACCGCGAGGCTGTCGATGTTCACATTGCCGGAGTCGTTGGGACCCCGCACGACGCTGATCTCATGCCGACCCGCGCTGAGGTCGACCGGCACGCTGGCCAGACCCCAGGTGTCCCAGTTCCCGGTGGGCGGCAGCGTCAACGTGCGGCCGGCGTCGCCGTCGACCTTGACCGTCAGGGTGCGGGCCACGTTCTGGCCGTCGCCGCCGGTGCTGTTGGCATAGCGAACGGAGAGCTGCTTCGTGCCGCCCTCCGGAGCGTCGAGCGCGAAGGTGACCGAGTCGCCGGACGAGGCGAAACCGGCCGCGAAGCCGCGCCCGGTGTATCCCCGGTGGTCGGTGGCCACGCCAGGGCCGTTCAACTGGAGCGATTCGGCCTCGCAGAGCGTGCCGAACGCGCAGGCCGGCGCGGTGTGGCCGGCCCAGGGCTGGCCCTGCACGAGCTGCTTGCCGGTCTTGAGCCGCACCGTCAGGTTGTCGGCGGTGAACGCGCCCGAGCCGACCTGGTACCGCAATGTCATCGCGCCGGTGTCGATGGTGAGCCAGCCGTGCTCGACGTGCTTCGTGAAACGCGTACGGGGGAAGTCGTCGCGCCCGATGGCGTTGAACGTGGCGGCGTCGGTGAACCTGCCGTCCTTCTGGTACTCGGTGCGGATCAGGGTGGGGGACAGCACCTCGAAACGTGCGTTGCCCGACCGTACGGCTGCGTCCTGCGCCTGGTGGTGGCTGGCCTGCGCCGGCCCGGGCGGAGCGAGCGCCAGCCCCGTGCTGAGAATGCCGACTGCGGCGGCTGCTGTCGCGCGGCGGCGCGGTGAGTTCCGATAGAGCAAGATGCGCTCCTCGTCTCATATGGAGGAAATAAGTCGTTGACAACGCTGTCACTCGCCGGAAACGCGTGTCAACGGGCCTCGGACGGTGTCCCTTCTCTCTTTCGCGCACCACCCGTGCATGACCACCAGCTCGCACGACGGCCGCACCTCCGGACCGGTTCGCCGCACGCCGACGCCCGGGATGATCCACTCCATGTCGGCGATCTGGGGGTATCAGGCCGCTCGGATGCCGCCACCTCGGCGATCTGGAGTGGATCACGCCGCGCCGCGCCGCCCGCCGCCCGCCGCGCCGCGAGACGCGGGCCGCCGCCCGCCGCCTGTCAGCAGCGTGCGGCGGCCAGTGGGGCTGCGCCGGCCAGGGCCTCCACCGTCGTCGTCGGCGCGGCTGACTCCGCCACTGTCGGCGAGGGCGAGGGCGAGGGCGAGGGCGAGGGCGAAGGCGAAGGCGAAGGCGAAGGCGAAGGCGGAAGCGAGGGCGACGGCGACGGCGGGACGGCGGCGACCAGGGAGGCCGAGGTGCGTTGCACCTGCTTCGGCGCCATCCGGATGCCGATGGCGGTCGTCTGGTGGCCGTACACGTCAATGACCCTGATGGTGTACGGCCCGGGACCGATCCCGTCCTCGATGGTCCAGTAGTTGTCGACCTGGCGGGCCGCCTTGCGAAAGCCCCCGCTCGACCCCTGCGCCTCGACCGAGCGCAGCGGGTTGCCGTGGTTACCGACCTGCACGGCGAACCACCACTGCGACGCGCCGCCCTTCATCCGAAAGGTGAGGCCGCCGTCGAGCGGTGGGTCCACCACCGCCCGGTACGTCACCTGCGCGATGCCCTGCGCCCGGTCGGCGATCCGGGCGAACGCCTCGTCGGAGAGGTCGATCTTGCTGGGTCCGCACCCGCCGCACTGGTCCATGACCATCACCCGGACCGTGCCCTTCGGGCCGCTGACATCCAGGTAACTGCCGCAGGCCGCCGCCCCGGCGTACTGCGAGGCGCCCAGGGCCACGTAGAGCCGGTCCGCGGGAGGGCCCGGGAAGGAGCAGGTGCCGCCCGAGCGGCCCGCGTCGTAGAAGCTCGCCGTTCCCTTGTGGACGGTATTGCCCGCGGGCGGCGCGGCGCAGGCCGAGGCGGCGCCGCCGCGTACGGCGAGGGTGACGCCGAGTACGGCGGCCAGGGCGGCGATCCCGGTGCCGGCCAACCAGTGCCTGACCCGCCGATTCGACCGGGGCGTGCCGTTGTCGCCGGCCGGGGTGGCGTTCTCCGGATCCATGGCTGGTGCCGTCACGGCGGCTGATGTTGCCGCACCGTGCCACGGCAGCGCAAAGCCGTCGAGCGGACCGTCACGCCCCGGATCGGCGAGGGCGCACTCCGTTGCGGCGGCCGTGACTTCTCGTATGGCCCCGGCGCCTGCGTGCGGCGTTCTAGGCTCCGAGATATGGCGGTGGCGTGCCCTTCTCGACATTGGCGCACAAGTCCGGGCAATGCCCTCACCCGATGATTCCCCTCGCGAGGCGCGAACTCAGACAGGGAGGAAGCACGCATGGCGGTCAAGACGAAGACACGTCCCGGCACCACGGAGATTCGCCCGGTCCAGGTGGAAATCCCTCAAGCGGACCTGGACGACATGAAACGGCGGATCGCGGCCACCCGTTGGCCGGAAAAGGAAATCGTCGACGACCAGTCGCAGGGCGTGCCACTCGCGACGATCCAGGCCCTCGCCCGTTACTGGGAAAATGAGTACGACTGGCGCAAGGTCGAATCACGGCTGAACGCCCTACCGCAGTTCATGACCACCATCGACGGGGTGGACATTCACTTCATCCACGTGCGCTCGAAGCACGAGGACGCCCTTCCGCTCATCATCACGCACGGGTGGCCCGGTTCGGTGATCGAGCAGTTGAAGATCATCGAGCCGCTCACCGACCCCACCGCACACGGCGGCAGCGCGTCGGACGCCTTCCACGTGGTGATCCCGTCGCTACCCGGCCACGGCTTCTCCGGCAAGCCGACAGCGCTGGGCTGGAACCCGCAGAAGATCGCGACCGCCTGGACCGAGCTGATGACGCGCCTCGGCTACTCGCGGTTCGTCGCCCAGGGCGGCGACTGGGGCGCGGTCATCGTGGACCAGATGGGCGTGCAGGCGCCGCCGGAACTGCTCGGCATCCACACCAACATGGCCGGCGCGGTCCCGCCCGAGATCGACCTGCTGTTCCAGGGCGACACCACCGGCGCGAACAACGCCATGGGTTCGCTGCCTTCGGGTCTGTCCGACGACGAGATGCGCGCGGCCACCGAGCTGGACTACGTCTGGAAGCACGTCGCGTACGCCCTGATGATGGCGACGCGTCCGCAGACGCTGACCGGGCTCGCGGACTCTCCGGTCGGCCTGGCGTCGTTCCTGCTCGACCACGATGCGAAGAGTCTGGCCCTGATCGCGCAGGTCTTCGACGGCGCCCAGGCGGGTCTGACCCGCGACGACATCCTGGACAACATCTCGCTCTACTGGTTGACGAACACCGCGATCTCGGCGGCCCGCCTGTACGCGGAGAACAAGCTCTCCTTCTTCGCCGCCAAGGGCGTCAACGTCCCGGTGGCCGTGAGCGTCTTCCCCGACGAGCTGTACGAGGCCCCGCAGAGTTGGGCGGAGCAGGCGTACCCGAACCTCATCTACTTCAACAAGCTCGACGTCGGCGGGCACTTCGCGGCCTGGGAGCAGCCGCAGATCTTTTCCGAAGAGCTTCGCACCGCCTTCCGGTCGCTTCGCTAGATGGCGGTGCACCTGCCGCCGCTGAACGGGGCGGTCGAGTGGCTCAACTCCGAGCCGCTCGGCCCCGCCGAGCTGCGGGGTCGCGTCGTCCTGGTGAACTTCTGGACGCTGACCTGCATCAACTGGCTGCGCCAGGAGCCGTACGTCCGGGCCTGGTCGCAGGCCTACCGCGACGACGGCCTCGTCGTCGTCGGGGTGCACACGCCGGAGTTCACCTTCGAGCATCAGGTCGACTGGGTGCGCCGGGCGGTCGCGGCGCGCTCGATCGACTACCCGGTCGCGGTCGACAACGACTACGCGGTCTGGCGTGCGTTCGACAACCAGTACTGGCCCGCGCTCTACTTCGTCGACACCGATGGCGTCATCCGCGACGAGCACTTCGGTGAGGGGCGCTACGAGCAGTCCGAGCGGAGGCTTCAGGAACTGCTCGGCGTCGAGCGCGACTCCGTACCCGTCAATGGGCTCGGCCCGGAGGCGGAGGCCGACTGGGGCAACTTGCGGACGCCCGAGACGTACCTCGGGTTCAGTCGCGGCGAACACTTCGCGTCGCCCAACGGCCCCGCGCTCGACGAACGCCGCGCCTACGACCTCCCCGATGCCCTGGCCCTCAACCAGTGGGCCCTGGCCGGGGAGTGGACGATCGGGTCGGAGAACGTCGTGGTCGATCAAGCCGGCGGCAGCATCGCCTTCCGGTTCCACGCCCGCGACGCGCATCTCGTGCTGACCCCCGGGGCGGGACGGTCGATCCCGTTCCGGGTGCTCCTCGACGGCGAGGCTCCCGGCCCCTCCCACGGGGTCGACGTCGACGCCGATGGCAACGGCGTCCTGGAGGACGGCCGCCTGCGTACCTCGGGGCCGGGGCGTAGGCGGGCGTCCGTCGCGTACCGGTCGGCGAGTGTCTTCTCCGCGGCCTCGTCGCCGTCGTCGGCGGCGAGCAGTAACGCGGCGATCTCGTCCACGAGGGTGAGGTCGGCGTCGGCGAGGTCGTCGGTCATCGCGCCGAAGCCGTCCCAGAGCAGCAACTCGTCCTTGCACCGATGGGCCAGCTCGTGCAGGACGTAGTCATGGATGAACCACGGGCCGCGGATCGGCAGTTCCGGGCTCACGCCGTAGGAGTCGGGATCGATCGCCCCGGACCGGTACGCCGACCAGACCCGCGCCGCCGAGTCGAAGAGCCCTGCCGTCGGATCGATGTCGTAGCCGTCGAACCGCCGGGGTCGCTGTACGGGGAGTGCTGTCGGTAGTTGTCGATGTCCATGGGGCAAGTCTTCGTCCTGCCACCGTGTCAGGGTCAAGGCGTCCGCACGCGATAGTGTCGCCTGCTGTGACAGCGCCCGTGATCTCCATCGCCACGCCAGCAGACCGTTCCGCGGTGGTCGACTCGCTGGTCGCCGCGTTCGTCAAGGATCCCATCCTGCGGCACCTGTTCCCCGACGAGGCGACCTATCCGCGCTACGCCGCCACCTTCTTCGGGAATCTCTTCGACAGGCGGGTGCACCGGTCGTCGATCTGGACGATCGGCGGGGGTGCGTCCGTCGCCGTCTGGGAGCCCCCGGCCGAATCCCCGGCGGCTGGGCACGGATCGCCGGCGGAAGCTCGATACCCGGCTGACGTGTGGGCCCGCGTTCAGGGCTACGACGAGGCCGTGCACGCGGCCCTGCCGACGTACCCGTTCTGGTATCTCGGTGTCCTCGGCACCCACCCGGACAGCGCCGGACGCGGCTGGGGCCGCGCGGTGATGCGGGCCGGGCTGGCCCGCGCCGCCGCCGACGGCCTGCCGGCGATCCTGGAGACCAGCAACCCCGCCAACGTCGAGCTGTACCGCCGCGCCGGCTGGGAGGTGGTGGGGTCGCTGTCGGAGCCCAGGCCCACCTGGATCATGCAGCAGTCACCCCGCTGAGCCGTGGCCGCCGCCGGCTGCCAGCCCTGCCTCCCCGCCCACCCGACCGTTGCGGGCATCGGATGTCGGGTGGGCCACCTGCCCTGCTGCCTAGCGTTGCTGCTCGTAAGGGAAAGGAGGTCCGGGTGCTGGAGCGGCTCAACGAGGCCATGGCGCACATCGAGCGGCACCTCGACCAGCAGATCGAGGTGGCCGACCTGGCGCGGATCGCGCTGACGTCGGAGTACCACTTCCGGCGGCTGTTCTCCGCGCTGGCCGGCATGCCGCTGTCGGAGTACATCCGTCGGCGTCGGCTCACCGTCGCCGGCGCGGACGTGCTGGCGGGGGAGCGGACGTTGCTCGACGTCGCCGTGCGCTACGGCTACGGATCGGCCGAGGCGTTCGCCCGGGCGTTCCACGCCGTGCACGGCGTGGGGCCGGGAGAAGCTCGGCGTACGGGGGCAGCGCTGCGCGCCCAGCCCCGGATGTCCTTCCGACTCACCGTGGAAGGGAGTGGCAGCATGGAGTACCGCATCGTCACCAAGGACGCGTTCGCGCTGGTGGGGCGCAAGGCCCGCGTCCCGCTGGTGCACGAGGGGATGAACCCGGCGATCGTCGCGTTCATCCGCAGCATCGACGCGGGAACGACGGCCCGGATCGAGGCGCTCTCCGATCAGGAGCCGGCCGGGATCGTCAACGTCAGCGACAACCTCGCCGACGATCGGGCCGAGGGCAGCGAGCTGGACTACTGGCACGGGGCGGTCACCGGCGCCACGCCGCCGGAGGACCTGGACGCGCTGCCGGTGGCGGCCGGAACGTGGGCGGTGTTCACCACCTCCGGCGCGTTCCCGCAGGCCGTGCAGTACCTGTGGCGGGACGTCTTCACCCAGTGGTTCCCGTCCAACCCGTACCGCAGCCGACCGGGGCCGGAGATCTCCCGGGTCCGGGTGTCCACGGACGGCACCACGGCGGACGCCGAACTGTGGATCCCCGTCGAGCGCGTCGCGGCCTGACGGGCGCGGCTCAGGCGGGGACGTCGTCCCAGGTCGTGCCGGGCAGGAGGTAGCCGGCTGACGGGTTCTCGCGCAGCGCGTAGGCGAGGACCAGCAGCGCGTGCTTGTCCAACTCGGGCAGCCGGTCCAGTGGGAACCACCGCACGGCCAGCGACTCGTCGTCGTTGACCCGGGCGGTGCCGGCCACGACCTGGCAGACGAAGCCCAGGTTCAGGTATTCGCAGTGGTCCCCGTTGGGGTAGGTGTGCGGGTGCGAGACGGCACTGGACAGCCGTACCGGCGTCACGTCCAGGCCCGTCTCCTCCCGTACCTCCCGGACGAGCGCCGTGGCCGGCTGCTCGCCCGGCTCCACGAAACCGCTGATCACCGACCACCGTCCATCGTCGGAGCGCTGGCCGAGCAGCAGCTCGCCGGCGTCGTTGCGGATCACCGCGCTGACGCTGGGCAGCCACAGCAGGTCGTGGCCGACGTGTTTGCGCATCCCCACGATGTAGTCCGGTACCGCCATCGGGCGATCATAGGCCGCGCGTGGGCGGCCGCCGCCGTCCCGGCAGCGCCGCGCCGCGCTCAGCCCGACCAGGCGACGGTACGACGAAAGCGCGCGTACTCCCCGGCCAGCTCGGCGTCAATCCGCTCCATCCGTGCGGCGGTGAGCACCACCGCCGGGTCCTGCCATGGGCGTCCGGCGAGCATCCGGCGGCGCAGCCCGATGGGCGGGTGGGCGGCGAAGAGCGAGGCCTCGTCGCGGACCGACAGTTGGCGCAGCAGCGGCAGCCGGTCGCTGCTCGCCGCGCGGGCCTCGGCGAACGTCGATCGCCACCGGTCCGGGCCGTGCCCCGCCCGCGCGTGGACGCGCACCGCCAACGCCATCGACTCTCCGGCCAGCAGGGCGTCCAGCAGGTCGGTGGCGGCCGTCGTTCCGGCGACCCGGGCGGCCAGGTCGTCGGCGAGGTACTCGGCGCGCTGGCTGTCCCGCAGCGCCACGCTCACCAGCACCAGGTGCGCGCCGAACAGCACCCGGGACACCGCCCACTGGAACGCGCGGCCCAGCGCGTCACCCACCATCTCGACCAGCCCGGCCCCGACAGTGTTCCGTACCGGCCGGAACAGGTCGGCGGCCGACGCGAGCATGGTGAACGCGGGTTGGGTGAGCAGACCCCGACGTGGGTCGCCGTTGACGAAGTGGCCGAGTTCGTGCCCGAGCAACGCCACCCGTTCGCCGGCGGAAAGCGAGCCCCACAGCGGCAGCCCGAGCCCCAGCACCCTGCGGCGTCGCACCCCGACCGCGTTCGCGTACGCGTTGATGTCGCCGTCGACACCGACCACGTCCGGCGCCTGCGCGCCGATCGCCGCGGCCACCTCGTCGATTAGCCCGAACAGCTCCGGCGCCCGGTCGCGGGACAGCACCTCCAGATCCGGGTCGACCCGGCCGAAGCGCGGCCGGAGAGCGACCGCCAGGCCGACCATCGCCAGACCCAGCACGATCGCCAGGTTGGGAAAGGGAAACGCCACGATCAGCCACCCGCCGACGACCGCGAGGGCGAGCACGGCCGCGATCAGCAGCAGCGACACCGCCGCGGTCAGCGCCCGTGCCGCATTCGACCCGCCATCGCCGAGCGGACGGCCAACCAACTGCCGGAACTGCCGCCCGGTCGCCTGGAACGCCAACCGGTGCGTCCACCTGTCGACCCAGGTCCAGCCGAACTCGCGCTCGCGCCGCCGGGGGTCGTAGGCGTCCAGGTTCCACTCGCAGCCGGGGCACCACGGCACCGCGTCCCGAAGCGACGCGGTGGTGGTGCCACATCCCGGGCACGCCCCCGCGCCGGTCGCCATGTTGATCACGGTCACGAATCCTGCCCCGGACCGTCGTACCCGGGAATCGACCGTTCGGTCACCGGCGTTCTCGCGCGTCCAGTGCCCCCACCTGCACTTCTTTCGGTGTTTTCGCCCGGAGCGCGGTAAGCGTCTCTACTGTGGAGAGGGTTCGGCGACTTGTGTGATCCGGTGGCGGCCAGCCGGTTCGCGGTGCACAGTGATTCCCATGAGCGACAGCGGACGCAATGGGCAGTTCTACTGGTGCACCCGGCACCACCGGGTCGAGACGGACACCGACGTGTGTCCGGCGAAGCACGTCCTCGGCCCGTACAACTCGGCGGCCGACGCGGAGAACGCCCTGCAGCGAGTGCAGGAGCGGAACGAGGCGTGGGAGGCCGAGGACGCCCGTTGGGCCGGGGACGACAGGTAGACGGCGCGGGACGGCCCGCGTCGCGGTAGTTCGTGCTCCGCGAGGACGCACGCGAGAGCACGTCCCCGAGGAGGGAACCACGATGGCCGAAGCACAGCAGGCCACCACCCGTCCGGCCGCCCGACGCACCACCGCGAAGAAGACCGCCGCGGCGGAGCGCAACACGGCGGCGAGCCGGACCACCCCCGTGCGCAAGTCCACCACTGGCGCCGCGAAGGCGCCGGCCCGCAAGGCGGCCGGCGGCGCGGGGCGTGCGCCGGCCAAGAAGACCACCGCGGCGGCGAAGAAGGCCCCGGCGAAGAAGGCCGCTCCCTCCAAGACGGCCGCCACCACGACCGCCGCCGCCAAGACCGCTGCGGCGAAGAAGACCGCTGCGGCGAAGAAGACCGCGACCAGGACCAGCGCGGCGGCGAAGAAGGCTCCGGCGAAGAAGGCCCCGGCCAGGACCTCGCCCGCCACCCGCAAGACGACCACCGCCGCGAAGCGGACCCCAGCGCGCAAGAGCACCACCGCCGCGAGCAGGACGACGGGTACGGCGAAGAAGACGACAAGCGCCGCGAAGAAGACCACGGCGTCGGCGGCGAAGAGGACGACCGCCGCCGCGAAGGCGCCCGCGCGCAAGGTCGCGACCAAGGCGTCCACGGCGAAGAAGACGGCCGCCAAGAAGGCCCCGGCGAAGAAGACGGCGGCGACGAAGGCGCCCGCCAAGAAGGCGGCGGCGAAGAAGACCGCTTCCACCCGCCCGAGCGGCGGCGCCCGCAACGCCCCGGCGAAGAAGGCGCCGGCCGCGAAGGCGACCGGCACCTCCTCGATCACCGCCCGCAAGGCGGCGGCGAAGAAGGCCCCGGCGAAGAAGACCACCGCGGCCAAGGCGCCGGCCCGCACGGTGACCGCCCGCAAGTCACCCGCCCGCCCGGTCGCCGCACGAGCCACCACCCCACGGGGTACGCGCAGCACCGCCCGCAAGGCGACCGGCTGAGCGCAGGCAGCCTCGGCTCGACACCCACGGAGATCTCGGCCGGTCACCGGAAGCGGATCACCGGTGGCGCTGTCAGGATTGACCCCGTGGTCATCCGACGCGTACTCGCGCCCCGCATCGACTTCGGCGCGCTGCGCCGCGAACTCGGCCTGCCCGAGGGTTTCCCGGCGGCCGCCCAACGGGAGGCCGACGCGGCGGCTGCCGCGCCGCCCCGGCCGTCCGTCGACCGCACCGACATACCGTTCGTGACGGTCGACCCGGCCACCTCACGTGACCTGGACCAGGCGATGCACCTCGCCCGCCGCCCAGGCGGCGGCTACCGGGTGCGGTACGCGATCGCGGACGTCGCGGCGCACGTCGAGCCGGGCGGCGCGCTCGAGGAGGAGACCTGGCGGCGCGGGCAGACGGTCTACCTGCCCGACGGCAACGTGCCGCTGCACCCGCTGACGCTCAGCGAGGGCGCGGCCAGCCTGCTGCCCGACGACGACCGCGCCGCCGTGGTGTGGACCATCGACCTGGACGCCGACGGCGGCACCGTGGCCGTCGAGCTGGAGCGCGCCCTGGTGCGCAGCCGGGCGAAACTCGACTACACCGGGGTGCAGGCGGCGGCCGAGGCAGGCCGACTGCCCGAGCCGATCGCGCTGCTGCCCGAGATCGGCGACCGGCTGACGGCCCGCGGCCTGCGCCGTGGCGCCATCAACCTGCCGCTACCCGAGCAGGACGTGGAGCCCGACGGCGACGGCTGGCGGCTGGTGCTGCGCGGGCCGGTGCCGATGGAGGAGCACAACGCGCAGATCTCGTTGCTGACCGGAATGGCCGCCGCCGACATCATGCTCGCCGGCGGGGTGGGCCTGCTGCGGACGATGCCGGCACCGAAGCCGGAGGCGGTGCAACGCCTGCGGGCGGCCGCCGCTCCGCTGGGCGTGCACTGGCCGGACGGCGCGGGCCCCGGCGAGGTGATCGCCGGCCTGGACGCCGCGCAGCCGCGTTCCGCCGCGTTCATCGACCAGGCGGCCGAGCTGATGCGCGGCGCCGCGTACACCGCCTTCGACGGCACTCGGCCGGAGCAGCCGGAGCACGGCGGCGTGGCCGCCGCGTACGCCCATGTCACGGCGCCGTTGCGGCGCCTCGCCGACCGGTACGCCACCGAGGTCTGCCTGGCCCTGCACGCGGGCCGCGAGGTGCCCGACTGGGCCCGCGCGGCGCTACCCCGGCTGCCCGAGGTGATGGCCAGCACCGACCGGACCGCCTCGGCGGCCAGCCGCGGCGCCGTCGAGCTCACCGAGGCGGTGCTGTTGGAGCACCGGGTGGGGGAGACCTTCGACGCGGCGGTGCTCGACGTCGACGCCCCGCCCAACGGCAAGTCCCGTCCCCGCCCGCCCGGCGGAACGGTGGCCCTGGACGCCCCACCGGTACGCGGCCGCTGCCTCGGTGCGCTGCCGCTCGGCGAACGGGTCCGGGTCCGCCTGGTCACCGCCGACCCGGCGGCCCGCACGGTGCTGTTCGAGCTGGCCTGAGCGGTGTCGTTCGGGAGTGGTTCGCTCGGGTAGCGGGGATTGTCACAGCGGCTCGCGCTGCTGACGGACCGGGCGGTTTGCGAGGATGAGCCCATGGCATACGACGCGAGCACGCTGCCCGACGTGTCCGGGCTGACGGTCGGCATCATCGGCGGCACCGGCGACCAGGGCCGTGGCCTCGCCTACCGGCTCGCCCGGGCCGGGCAGACGGTGCTGATCGGCTCCCGATCGGCGGAGCGGGCCGCCGAGTCCGCCGCCGAGATCGCCGCTCTGCCCCGGATGCCGGCCGACGTCCGCATCACCGGCGCGGCCAACGACGAGGTCGCTCGCCGCAGCGACGTCGTGATCATCGCGGTCCCGTGGGACGGGCACGCCGCCACCGTCGCCGCCCTCGCCGAGCCGCTCGCCGGAACGATCGTCGTCGACTGCGTCAACCCGCTGGGCTTCGACAAGCAGGGCCCGTACGCCCTCCCCGTCGCCGAGGGCAGCGCCGTCCAGCAGGCCGCCGCGCTGTTGCCCGACTCCCGCGTCTGCGCCGCGTTCAACCATGTCAGCGCCCCGCTGCTGGCCGACCCCGAGGTCGACCGGATCGACCTCGACGTGCTGATCTGCACCGAAGACCGGGAGCTCGTCGACATCGTCGGGGCGCTCGCCGCCCGGATCCCCGGAATGCGCGGCATCTACGCCGGCCGGCTGCGCAACGCCCACCAGATCGAGGCGTTCACCGCGAATCTGATCGCCATCAACAAGCGCTACAAGGCGCACGCCGGCATCCGCGTCACCGACCTCTGAGAGCGCACGTCCGCTCCGGGTAGGGACGGTCGGGCGCACGGCTCTTGGCCGGACGGCCAGGGTCTGCCCGGTCGCTCTGAATCGGCTGGTCAGATGACAGCGCCCTGAGGGACCATGCGGCGTGACCGATGCTGATGGGGTGCTGAGGATCGCGGATCTGCGCCGAGCGTGCGCGTTGCTCCTGGACGCGGCGGAGAGCCGATTCGGTCCGCAGATCCAGCTGTCGCACCTCGACGTCGACTACTACTGGAACGTGGCCCTGAGTGCGGCATTTGGCATGGTTCAGCGGCCCGAGTTGGAGATCGACTGCGGGCAGAGTAGCGACGACCTCGCAGAGCTGACGAGCCTCCTACAGCGAGATGATCCGGAGGGCGTCGTGTCGCTGTGGCACGACCTTTCGCATGTGAGCGGGCTCTTGCGGCTGCTGGCGTACCTCGACCTGCCCGACACTCGCCAGGTGCGCGAAAACTAGGTGTCGCTACCGATCGAGCCAGGTGTCGCTACCGATCGAGCCGCCCATGCCGGTCGCGCCGAGGCCGGGCGGCTCGGCCCATGCGCCGCCAGGTTGCACCCCGCGGCACCCCTTGTCGGGTCACGCACGCGCAGCATCTGACCACGAGCTAACGAGGCTGAACGACGGCCCTACTGGGGTGATTGGCTGTCTCGGTGTGGTCACGTCCGCCGGTGGTAGTGGTTGCGGCGGGGGACCTGTTCGGGGTCGAGCCAGGCCGGTGGGATGAATTCGGGGTGGCCGTCGAGGCCCAACCGGACGGTCCAGTCGCCGTGGTGGATGTGTCGGTGGTGGTGGCCGCAGAGGAGCACTGAGTTGTCGAGGCTGGTGTCGCCGCCGTTGGCCCAGTGTCGGATGTGGTGGGCGTCGCACCAGCGGGGTGGGCGGTCGCAGCCGGGGAAGGCGCAGCCGCGGTCGCGGAGCACGAGGGCGCGGCGGAGTGGGCCGGTGATGAGGCGGCGTTGTCGGCCGACGTCGAGTGGTTGGCCGGCGCTGCCGAGGACGGCGGGGAGGATGGCGGCGTCGCAGGCGAGGCGCCGCACGGTCTCCGGAGCGAGCTCGAAACCGGTGTCCAACGTGCCTCCGCCGAGCTGCCGGCCGAGGCCGTCGTAGCTGGTGGTGACGACGATCTGTGCGGGCTCGCCGCCGTGCTCGGGTAGCTCGCCGGTACGCAGGCTGAGTCGGCACAGGTCGGCGAGGGCGTCGTGGCGGCGTTGGCCGGGGGAGCGTTGGTCGTCGGGGCCGGACGGCGCGGTCAGTGGGTCGATGGCGGCGCGGAGCAGGCCGGCGGTTTCGGTGTCGAGGATGCCGGTGAGGCGCAGACGGCCGTCGGTGAGGGTGGAGAGGGTGACGTGGCGGTCGCGGGCGGCTCGTCGGGCCTCGGCGTCGAGAGCGGCCTGGGCGGCGGCGTCGGCGATGTCGGGGGCGACGTGGTCGAGGATGCGGGTGCCGAGTTTGCGCAGCAGGGTGGGGTCGAACTGCCCAGCCCACTCGACCAGCAAGCCGACCGCCTTGTCGGCCGCCGCGCTGCCGGCGGCGGCCTCGACGGTGGTGACGGTGTCGGCGATGACCCGGGCCTGGTCGAGCGTGATGTCGGCGTCGGCCAGTGCCTGTCGTATGCCGGGGTTGCCGGTGTCGAGGGCGGTGGCGAGGTCGACGAGGCGGCGGGCGGCGGGGACGGTGAGGTGCAGGCGCTCGCGCAGCCACACCGCCGTGGAGGACGCGCCCTGCGCGGTCGCCGCGCGCCGGCCGTCGAACTCTCGGATCAGCGCCAGCTTGACGGCGGCGAGGCGCTGCTCGATGCGGTGCGCGGCATCGAGCGCGGCGATCAGTTCCTGCTCGGGCAGAGCCCAGGTGGCCGAATCGGCGCAGGACAGGATTGCGGCTTCTGCCTGCGCCAGCCCCTCCACCATGACCCGAGACTAGAACACCTGTACGACACTTTCAGCGACCAAGATCGATGATCTGTCAGCGCTCAGACTGAAAGCGGAGGGACCAGCCAGCGAACGAGACACCGTGCCGCCGGGCCACGGGCCACGGGCCACGGACCACGGACCACGGGGCCACGGACCGCAGGCCGAGTCCCTGGGCCGCAACACACGGGCCGCAGGCCGAGTCCAGGGGCTGCAGCCTGTGGCCGTCACAACCCGCGATCTGCGTGGCGGTGTGGGCGTGTTGCCCGCTGCCCGCTCCCGCCGGCCCCACCTCGTTTGGGCACGGCCCGGAGCTGCGTGGGAGCGGCAGGGCTGTGGCCCCGTGGCCCGGCCCGTGGTCCGTGGCCCGGCCCGTGGTCCGTGGCCCGGCCCGTGGTCCGTGGCCCGGCCCGTGGTCCGTGGCTCGCGGCCCGTTCAGCGCTCTAGAAGGTGTGTTCGGCTGCCGGGAACTCGCCGCCGCGGACCTCGTCGGCGAAGCGGCGGGTGGCGTCGGTGAGGACGTCGGCCAGGTCGGCGTAGCGCTTCACGAAGCGCGGCGCCTTGCCGGTGCGCAGGCCGGCCATGTCCTGCCAGACCAGCACCTGGGCGTCGGTGTCCGGGCCGGCGCCGATGCCGACCGTGGGGATCGCCAGTTCGTGGGTGATCTGCTTGGCCACCTCACCCGGCACCATCTCCAGCACCACCGCGAACGCGCCGGCCTCGGCCACCGCCCGCGCGTCGGCCAGCACCTCGTCGGCCGTGTCGCCCCGGCCCTGTACGCGGTAGCCGCCCAGGGTGTGCTCGCTCTGCGGGGTGAAGCCGATGTGCGCCATCACCGGGATGCCGGCCCCGACGATCGCGGCGATCTGCGCGGCGCAGCGTCGGCCGCCCTCCAGCTTCACCGCGTGGCAGCCACCCTCCTTCATGAACCGGACGGCGGTGCGCAGCGCCTGGGTGGGGCCCTCCTCGTACGAGCCGAAGGGCAGGTCACCGACGACGAGGGCCTGCTGGGTCGAGCGCACCACGGCCCGTACCAGGGGAAGCAGGTCGTCGGCGGTCACCGGCAGGGTGGTCTCGTAGCCGAACACGTTGTTCGCGGCCGAGTCGCCGACCAGCAGCACCGGCACGCCGGCCCGGTCGAAGATCCCCGCCGTGTACTGGTCGTACGAGGTGAGCATCGGCCACCGCTCGCCACGCTCCTTGGCGGCGATCAGGTCGCGGGTGCGGACCCGACGGGTGGCCGGTCCGCCGTACAGCGCGGTCACCTCGTTGGGAGTGGACTCGGTCATGACTGTCTCCTTCCTCGAGGCCGCCTGCGCGGTCCCCGGGTTCCGTCGCGATCGTCGCACCGCCAGGCCCGGCGACGGCAGGGCGCAGTGGAAGATGTCACTCACGACCGCCGCGCCGGGCCGGGTCAGTCACCCGGCCCGGGAGGACGGGCTCAGCCGTGCTCGCGCCAGCGGTTGGTGATCGGCAGACGACGGTCGCGGCCGAACGCCTTCATGGAGATCTTCGTGCCGGGCGCCGACTGGCGTCGCTTGTACTCGGCGGTATCCACCAGCCGCAGCACCTTGTCGACGACGGCCGGGTCGTGGCCCGACTCGACCAGCCCGTCGCGGCCCAGGTCGCCGTCGACGTAGCCGATCAGGATCGGGTCCAGCACGTCGTAGTCGGGCAGGGAATCGCTGTCGAGCTGGCCCGGGCTCAGCTCGGCGCTCGGCGGCTTGCCGATCGAGTTCTCCGGGATCGGGGCGGTCTCGCCGCGGCGGGCCGCGTCCGCGTTGCGCCACTTCGCCAGCCGCCAGACCAGCGTCTTCCAGACATCCTTGATCGGGTTGAAGCCGCCCACCGAGTCGCCGTACAGGGTGGAGTAGCCGACCGCCAGCTCGCTCTTGTTGCCGGTGGTGAGCACCAGGTGGCCCTCCTGGTTCGACAGCGCCATCAGGATGACACCGCGGACCCGGGCCTGGAGGTTCTCCACGGCGATCCCGGACAGCGACAGGTTGGCGAGGAAGGCGTCCACCATCGGCTGGATCGGCTCGACGCGGTAGTCCAGCCCGGTGCGCTTGGCCAGGTCGGCCGCGTCCTCACGGGAGTGCTCGGAGGAGTGCTGGCTGGGCAGCGACACCCCGACCACCCGGTCCGGGCCGAGCGCGTCGACGGCGAGGGCGGCCACCACCGCCGAGTCGATGCCGCCGGAGAGGCCGAGCGCAACCGACGCGAACCGGTTCTTGTTGACGTAGTCGCGCAGGCCGAGCACCAGCGCGTGCCACACCTCGGCCTCGTCGGCCACCGGCTCGATCAGCCCGCCGACGGCGGCCGGGCCGGACGGCGCGGGCGGGATCACGTCCACCGTGTGGTGCGCGACCCGCATGTCGTCCGCGACGTTCCGGCTGCCCGGGGCCGTGGTCGCGGCCGGCAGCTCGACGTCGTGCATGAGCAGGTGCTCGACGAACTGCGGGGCGCGGGTGAGCAGCTCGCCGTCGGAGGTGACGATCATCGAGTCGCCCTCGAAGACCAGCTCGTCCTGGCCGCCGATCATGTTGACGTACGCGATGGCGGCGTTCGCCTCGGCGGCCCGGCGGCGAACCAACGGCAGCCGGATGTCGTCCTTGTTCAGCTCGTACGGCGAACCGTTGATGTTGACCACCAGGCCGACGCCGGCTTGCCGGGCGGCGGCGAACGGGCCGCCGGCCTGCCACAGGTCCTCGCAGATGGTCAGCGCGACGTCCACCCCGCCGATCCGCACCACGGTCAGCTGGTCGCCGGAGACGAAGTAGCGGTCCTCGTCGAAGACGCCGTAGTTGGGCAGGTGGTGCTTGAAGTAGCGGGCGACCACCGTGCCCCGGTGCAGCAGCGCGGCGGCGTTGCGGGCACCCCGGCCCGGCTCGGCGTCCCCGCTGATCTGCGGCGGCCCGTCGGCGTCCAGGTAGCCGACCACGACCGGCAGGTCACCGAGACCGTCCTCGGCGAGGTCGGCGGCGAGCCGCTGGAGGGCGGCCTGGGACGCGGCGACGAAGGAACGCCGGAAGACCAGGTCCTCGACCGGGTAGCCGGTCAGCATCATCTCCGGGAAGAGCACGAGCTGGGCGCCGGCGTCGGCGGCCTGGCGGGTCCAGCTGCGGACCAGGTCGGCATTGCCGGCGAGGTCGCCGACGCTCGGGTTGACCTGGGACAGGGCGAGACGCAGGGTGGGCATGTCCTCATCTTGCCTCAGCCTGACCGGAGCAATCCGTACCGTCGGACGAGATGGCGGCCACGCGCGAGCGCCGCGCGACGGCCAGGCCGGATCGGTACCGTTCGGCGGCGGGACGCGAGGGGACGGACGGCGGCGGTTCGCGTAACGTCTGCGTAACCAGGCCCGGGAACACTGGGCGGTCAGGTCGGGTACAGCCCGACCAAGGCGGACAAAAGAGTTGTCGCGAGGGGTTGGGGAAGTGGACCGTCAGCAGGAGTTCGTCCTCCGTACGCTGGAAGAGCGGGACATCCGGTTCGTCCGGCTGTGGTTCACGGACGTGCTGGGCACGCTCAAGAGCGTCTCGGTGGCGCCCGCGGAGCTGGAAGCGGCCTTCGAGGAGGGCATCGGCTTCGACGGCTCGGCCATCGAAGGCTTCGCCCGGGTCTTCGAATCGGACATGGTGGCCATGCCCGACCCGACCACCTTCCAGGTCTTCCCGTTCGAGGGTGGGGTCAGCGGCGAGAGCGCCCGGATGTTCTGCGACATCCTGCTGCCCGACGGCGGCCCGTCCTGGGCCGACCCGCGGCACGTGCTGCGCCGCGCGTTGTCCAAGGCGGCCGAGAAGGGCTTCACCTTCTACACCCACCCCGAGATCGAGTTCTTCCTGCTGGAGAACGGCCCGCAGGACGGTTCGGTGCCCACCCCGGTGGACACCGGCGGCTACTTCGAGCACACCACCCACGCGGTGGCCCGCGACTTCCGCCGCCAGGGCGTGCTGGCGCTGGAGCGGATCGGCATCTCGGTGGAGTTCAGCCACCACGAGGTCGCCCCCGGCCAGCAGGAGATCGACCTGCGCTACGCCGACGCGCTGACCACCGCCGACAACATCATGACCTTCCGGCACGTGGTGAAGGAGGTCGCGCTCTCCACCGGTGTGCAGGCCAGCTTCATGCCGAAGCCGTTCACCGACCAGCCGGGCAGCGGCATGCACACCCACCTGTCGCTGTTCGAGGGCGAGCGCAACGCCTTCCACGACAGCGGCGACCCGATGAAGCTCTCCAAGGTGGCGAAGTCCTTCATCGCCGGCCTGCTGGTGCACGCCCGGGAGTACACGGCGGTCACCAACCAGTGGGTCAACTCGTACAAGCGGCTGTTCCCGCAGGCCCTGCCGGACCGGATCACCGAGAGCCCGGCGTACGTCTGCTGGGGTCACCTGAACCGGTCCGCGCTGGTCCGGGTCCCGGCGTACGGCAAGCCGAACTCCGCCCGGGTCGAGGTCCGGTCGCTGGACTCGGCGACCAACCCGTACCTCGCCTTCGCGGTGCTGCTCGGCGCCGGCCTGAAGGGCATCGAGGAGGGCTACGAGCTGCCGCCGGGCGCCGAGGACGACGTCTGGTCGCTGAGCAGCGCCGAGCGCCGCGCCATGGGGTACGAGGCGCTGCCGGAGAACCTGGCCGAGGCGATCGACGTGATGGCCGGATCCGAACTGGTCGCCGAGGTGCTCGGCGAGCACGTCTTCGACTTCTTCCTGCGCAACAAGCGGGCCGAGTGGGAGCAGTACCGCCGCGAGGTCACCCCGTACGAGCGGCAGCGTTACCTGGCGCTGTAGTCGCGGGGCTGACGGGGTGGCGCGCTGCCGCTATCGTCTCGATCACCGCGCCGGTACCCCTCCGGGCGGAGAGTCGGGAGGCAGTCGGTGCTGGAGGACCTGCTCAGCGGTGCCTGGCAGAGCGTCGTGTTCGGGGTCGTGGGCGTCGGGCTCATGGCTGCCGGGTTCGGGCTCGTCGACCTGCTGACCCCGGGGCGGTTGCGGGAGCTGATCTGGGTCGAGCGCAACGCCAACGCGGGGTTGCTGCTCGCCGCCAACCAGCTCGGCATCGCCGGCATCGTCTTCACGGCGATCCTGACGAGCTACAGCGACTTCGGCCGGGGGCTGGCCTCCACCGTGGTGTTCGGGCTCGTCGGGCTGGCCATCATGGCGCTCGCCTTCTTCGTGCTCGACCTGCTCACCCCCGGCAAGCTCGGTGAGGTCATCTGCTCGTCCGAGCCGCACCCGGCGGCCCGGGTCAGCGCCGCCACGCACTTCGGCGCGGCTCTGATCGTCTGCGCCTGCATCGCCTGAGCGGGGGTCGCCTGAGCGCGCCGCGTCCCGGGCTGTCGTCGTACCCCGGCCGTAGCGTGCCGGGCATGAACCGCACGGACCGGCTCTACGCCCTGGTCGAGGAGCTGCGGGCGGTGTCGCCCCGGCCCCGCAGCGCCCGCTGGCTGGCCGCCCACTTCGAGGTGAGCAGCCGGACCATCGAGCGGGACATCGGCGCGCTCCAGGAGGCCGGGGTGCCGATCTGGGCCGAACCCGGGCGCACCGGCGGCTACGTCCTGGACCGCGCCCGCACCCTGCCGCCGGTCAACCTGACCCCGGCCGAGGCGGTGGCGATGGCCGTCGCGCTGCACCGGCTCGCCGGCACCCCGTTCGCCGGGCCGGGCGCCACCGCGCTGCGCAAGCTGGTGGCGGTGCTGCCGGCCGCCGACGCCGCCGAGGCGCACCGCCTCGCCGGCCGGGTGCACCTGATCGGCGACGGGCCGGCCACGCCCGTCCCGGCCACCGTCGCCGACGCGGTCACCGCGCGGCGGGTGCTGCGCATCCGGTACGCCGACCGCGCCGGCACCGACTCGGTGCGCGACGTCGAGCCGCTGGGCTACCTCGGCAACCCCCGACACTGGTATCTGCTCGCCTGGTGCCGGCTGCGCGACGAGCTGCGCTGCTTCCGTACCGACCGGATCGGGGACGTCCGGGCGCTGCCCGAGGTGGTGGTCCGGGAGCTCCGCCTGACGGATCTCGACATCCCCCGGGAACGGGTCCGCCCGCTGAGCCTGGTCTGAGTCGGGTCGGGCACGCACCGATCTCCGTCGGGTGATCCGGAAACACCGACAGGACGGTGTCGCGGAAGGCCCCGAAACTGCTCTGGACGACGGCGAACCGCCGTCCCGGCAACTCTGGAGGCAGCACGTGTCCACGACGCCCATCACCTGGTTCGAGATCGGCACCGACCGGCCGGAGGAGGCGGAACGCTTCTACGGCGAGCTGTTCGGCTGGACCTTCGAGGAGCAGGGCGCCGGCAGCGGCGGGTCCTATCGGGTGACTGGTGCCGGCGGCGACACCGGGATCGGCGGCGCGATCCGGGCGACCGACGGGACGTCCCCGAACTACGCGGTGTTCTACGCCGAGGTCGACGACGTGGCGGAGACCTGCCGGCGGGCCGAGGCCGCCGGCGCGAAGGTGCTGGTGCCGGCGCGGACCGCACCCAGCGGTCTCACGCTCGCCCACCTGCTCGACCCGACGGGAAATCGCATCGGCGTGTTCGCACCCCCGCCCACCCAGGGCTGACGCGCGCGGCCCCCGCCACTCCGGGGCCGACGTCAGTCCCAT
>NZ_JBFAPG010000010.1:0-33425 GCF_040675595.1 Micromonospora sp. NPDC049580 | reverse complement strand
GAGCCCGCCGGCGCTGGTGGCTGCGCTGGCGCCGCCGGGGCTGAGAACGGATCAGTCCACCGCCGCGCGCCACGTCCAGGACGTGCGCTGTGCCCGACCGGGCAGCTCGCCGCGACCGGTCATCCACAGCAGCACGTCGGGCGCGGCGCCGGCCGGGGCGTCCGGGAAGAGGCGCCGCAGCACCAGCGCGCTCAGTCGGGGCGACGGCCGCCACGGCACACCGAGGCCGAGGGTGATGTCGTGGGTGTGCAGCAACGTCTCGGCCACCCCCATGGCGGCGAAGCCGGCCGGGTCGCAGGGGCCGAAGTGCCAGGCCCGCGCGTCCGGTGCGGCGGCGTCGACGGCGACGGCGAGCAGCCCGGCGCAGGCGCGCGCCACGTCGAGCACCCGCGCCGGGTCCGCGGTAGGGGAGACCCGCAGGTCGTACGGCAGGTAGCCGTCCTGTGCGAGGCCGGTGACCTGGCCGGCGTACGCGAGCAGGTCGTGCGCGATGTGCGCCGCGGTGGTCCAGCAGCTCCACGTCAGCGTGCCGGCGGGCACCGACCAGTCGCGTTCGCGGTGCGGCGTCAGCGCCCGCGTCATCTCGTCGGACGCCTCCCGCAGGTCGGCGCCGGTCACCGTGGACACCCGTGGCCCCGGTGGCCAGCACCGTGAAAGGTCGATCCGTGCAAGAATCCATCCTCGCAATCGGGGGAGGCGAACAGGATGTTGCCCAGCCTGGTGGTGGACACGACGGTACTGCCGCCGCCGGAGCGGTTCGATTTCTGGTACGCCCTGGTCGCCCAGGAGGCTGCGCCCGCGCACATCACCAGCGCACGGCTGGACAACTTCGTCGCGTACGCCCAGGCCATCGACCTCGGCCGGATCCGGTTGACCTCACTGCGGTACCCCTCGCTGCACGCCACCCGGCCCGCCGGGCTGATCCGCCGAGCCGAGGCGGACATCTACCAGCTCGCGCTGCCACTGACGGGTCGCAGCACCCTGGTCCAGGACCGCACCGAGACCACGCTCGTCGCCGCCAGCCATTTCACCCTGCTGGACACCGCGCGCCCGTACATCGCCCGGCACCGCGCGGACGGCCCCGGTCTCGCCGCGACAATCACCGTGCAGATACCCCGCGCGGCGCTGCCGTTGGCACCGGACCGGCTGCGCCACCTGCTGGCCACGCCGCTGCCCGCACGCCTCGGCGTCGGCGGGCTGTTGACCCACCACCTGCGCAGCATCGCGGCCCACCCGGAGCAGTACGAGGCGGCGCAGGCCGAGGTCCTGGGCACCGTGACGCTGGACCTGCTCGCCGCCACGCTCGCTCAGCACCTCGACATCGAGGACACCCTCTCACCGGAGGCCCGGCACACCGCCCTGCGCGCCCGCGTCGTCGACTTCATCGACCGCCACCTCGACAGCGCCGAGCTCAGCCCGCGTAGCGTCGCCGCCGCCCACCACATCTCGCTGCGGTCGCTGCATCGCCTGTTCGAAGGGGAGGCGACGACGGCTGCCGAGCTCATCCGCGCCAAGCGCCTGGAGCGGTGCCGGCGTGATCTCAGCAACCCGCTGCACCTGCGCCAGCCGGTCCATGTCATCGCCGCACGCTGGGGGTTTGCGGACAAGGCTCACTTCAGCCGCCTCTTCCGTGCTCGCTACGGACGTTCACCGCAGGCGTACCGGATGGCCATCGCGCACCGAGAACGGTGACTGATTCCCCGGCCGCCCGTTCTTCCCTGCACCGTGGCGAGGCGGCCGGGTGTGCGGAACCGCTAGCGCCGCCGGCGATCGGTCGGGTCGTCCGCCACGAAGTCACGGACAGCGGCGCGGATGGTCTCGCCGTACGGGTCGTCCGGTAGCTGCGCCAGGTGTTCGCGGGCTCGGGCGAGGTACTCCCGGGCCGGGCCGGTGTTGCCCAGCCGCCGGTGGCAGTCGGCAAGGTTCAGGTACAGCGACGGCAGGAACGCCTGCACCTGGAGCGAGGGCAGGTAACGCTGGGCGCGTTCGGCGGTCAGTTCGGACACAGCGGCCAGGGCCCGTTCGTCCCAAGCCAGCTCCGCCTCGGTGGTGTCCTGCAGGTCGGCGAGGTGGTGGGCCAGGGTGCAACAGTGCAGGGCGTCACCGGCGGGGCCGATCTCGTCCCACAGCGTGGTGAGCAGCTCACGGGCCTGGGCGGGTGCGCCGGTCTGGCCGAGCTGCACCGCCTCGATGATGCGGGTCATGGTCGGATCGGGTGCCGGCTGGTCGTTCACGTCGCCGATGCTCGGGCCTCGACCGGGTCGAGGGTCAAGCGGATGGCGGCGCCGGTTCAAAGAACTGGACGCGATCATGTACGGGCTTGTAGTTTGCAGGGGGCCGCGACACCGCCCGAGGAGGTGAGACCCATGAACGCTGGTTCGATGTGGGTGCTCCCCCTGCCGTCACGGTTTGGGCGACTGACGTAGGTGTCGCCGGGAGCGCCTCTCACAACAAGGCACTCCCGAAAGGCCACTCCTGTGCCCTCCGCGCACGTCACCGCCGAACCCCCGTCGACCGACACGGGCCGGCGCGACCCCATCGTGAACGACGCCTCCGAACTTTCATCGCCGAGCCCCATCTTCGATGTGATCATCGCCGGCTGTGGGCCGACGGGTGCGATGCTCGCCGCCGAGCTGCACCTGCACGACGTGCGGGTCCTCGTCCTGGAGAAGGAGACCGAGCCGACCTCGGCCGTCCGGATCGTCGGCCTGCACATCCGCAGCCTCGAGTTGATGGCGATGCGCGGACTGCTGACCCGGTTGCTCGAGCATGGACGAAAGCGTCCGGCCGCCGGCTTCTTCGCCGCCATCAACAAGCCCGCGCCCACCGGGCTGGACTCCGCGTACGCCTATCTGCTGGGCATACCGCAGCCGGTCATCGAACGTCTGCTCGAACAGCACGCGATCGATCTGGGCGCGCAGGTCCGGCGCGGCCAGGCGGTCACCGGTCTCGCGCAGGACGACGAGGGTGTGACCGTCGAGCTGTCCGACGGGCAACAGCTGCGCACGCGCTACCTCGTCGGCTGTGACGGCGCGCGCAGCACGGTGCGCAAACTCCTGGGCGTCGGTTTCCCCGGCGAGCCCGCGCGCACCGAGACGCTGATGGGCGAGATGGAGGTGGGTGTGCCGCCGGAGGAGGTCGCCGCCACGGTGGCCACGATCCGCGAGACCCATAAGCGATTCTGGCTCCGTCCCGCAGGCGTCGGCGTCTACAGTGTCGTGGTCCCAGCGGCGGACGTCAGCGACCGCGCGCGACGGCCCACGCTTGAGGACTTCAGACAACGACTGCGGGCCGTGGCCGGAACCGATTTCGGCGTGCACTCCCCACGCTGGATGTCCCGCTTCGGCGACGCCACCCGGCTGGCCGAGCGGTATCGGGTCGGGCGGGTGCTGCTGGCCGGCGACGCCGCCCACATCCATCCGCCCATCGGCGGGCAGGGCCTCAACCTGGGTGTCCAGGACGCGGTCAACCTCGGCTGGAAATTGGCCGCGCAGGTCCGTGGCTGGGCACCGGAAACGCTGCTGGACACCTATCAGGCCGAACGTCATCCGGTCGCCGCGGACGTGCTGGACAACACCCGAGCCCAGACGGAACTGCTGTCCAGCGAACCGGGCGCGCAGGCCGTACGCCGGCTGCTCACCGAACTGATGGATTTCGACGAGGTGAACCGCCATCTCCTGGAGAAGATCACCGGGGTCGGGATCCGGTACGACGTCGGCGAGGGCCCCGACCTGCTCGGCCGCCGCCTGCGCGACGTCGACCTGCGGCACGGCAACCTCTACGCTCTGCTGCACCGCGGCCGCGGCCTGCTGCTGGACCGCACCGAACGCCTCAGCGTCGGCGGCTGGTCAGACCGGGTCGACCACCTCGCGGACCCGACCGCGGACCTGGACGTTCCGGGTGTGCTGATGCGCCCAGACGGTCACGTCGCCTGGATCGGCGACGACCAGCAGGACCTGGACGATCACCTGTCGCGCTGGTTCGGCGAGCCCGCCGACCAGGGTCGCCGACTCTGACGGAAGACCGGTGTTGCGCCACGCGGCGGGCGGCCGAGCGTCGGCGTCAGTCGAGGACTGGCGTCGATCGCCCCTCGTCCACGGTGTACGCGCCCGTGGAGATCACGCCGAGGGTCGTGGGCGTCAGAACAGGCGTTTCCCGGTTCCGACGACGACCGGGTACTGCGGTGTGTCACTGGAAGGGGATATACCTCAGAGTCATATTCATACCTCTGAGGTATATCGCTTACCGGCGCGGCAGCGCCCAGGCGGGCCTGAGACGCGCTTTCGCGCCTGCGATGATCTGCCTGGTGTAGCGCCTGCACGAGCCTCCAACTGCCGTGGACCTGGAGCTCTCGGCCGGGAAGCTCCTTGAGCCGGCGCGCGGCGTCGACGATGCCGGTGCGGCAGGCGGAGGCTAGCTGCCCGGCCGCGGGCCGGTCTTGTACGGGACGACATCGTCGGGTCGTCGCCCGCCCGTAGCCCTCGCGCGGTGCGCCCGACGTAGCGCCGCAGCGCATGTGCCAGGTGAGCCTGGTCGAAGTACCCCAGCGCCTCGACAACCGCGCACCAGTCGAGACCGTCGCGCAGCATCGTGGCCGCGGCGTTCGCACGGTCGCTCTGGGTCGCGGCAATCCGCGACAGGCCGGTGATCGCGCGGTGCTGCCGCTGGAGGGTCCGCGTTGACCGCGTCCGCATCGGTGTCGCGATGCGTGAATCGCAAGCCCAAGGCCCCTTCATAGCGTTCTGGCGTCGTCGGCTCCTGAGCGTAGAGGAGCGAGCAGCGGGCCAGTCGGCGCTCATTTTCGGTTTACCAGTAACGATAATCCGATAATCCACTCCCACAAAAGGGGCATACCGTGCGCACATCATAATGACAGTTATTGTGCGTAAGGAGTCAGGATGGTGTACGCGCGAGATCGCGGCTGCTGTCCAGCCTCGCGGAGCGCGGACAGCTGGCGTCACGGGTGCCCATCGGGCCTGACGAGGCTCTACCGCAGGAGGCCGCGGCATTAGTGTTCGACCGTGGACTGCTACGCCTGTGACCAGAATCGGCGGATCGACACCCTGCCGGCCCGTGAGCTCGTCGCCGCTGACGAGCACTGGCGGGTCGCCCACGCGTTCGACTCGACCTTGCCCGGGTGGCTGGTGCTCGTTCCGCGCCGGCACGTGACGTCGATCGCTGAGCTGTCCGACGCCGAGGCGGCCAGCCTCGGCACGTGGCAGGTCCGGCTGTCGCGCGCCCTGCACGCCGTGACGGGGTGCGCGAAGACCTACGTCATCCAGCTCGCCGAGAAGGAAGGTTTCGCCCACGTGCACTTCCACGTGGTGCCACGGATGCCAGATCTCCCGGCTGATCGCCGCGGCCCTGCGGTCTTCGGCTACCTGAACGCCGCCGAGGGTGACCGCCTTGACGAGGCGCAGCAGGATGACATCGCCGCCGCGCTCCGCGCACAGCTCGAACCGGCGCGATGAGGAGCTGGTGACGAAGCCCTATCCCGGGACGTACGCCGAGCGGGCCTGAGCCACCTCGGCTGCCTGGCGTTCGCGCCAGCGGCGCTGGCTGTCCCGGTTGCAGGCGCGGCACGTGCGGCGGTACCGGCCCGTCGACTCGTCGAGTTCGCGCTCGTGCCCGTTGCGGCAGGTCGGCGTCTGCGCTCTGGTGCGGCAGTTGTCCGCGTGGCTGACCTGCCGCAGGTGGGTGGGCTCGACGCAGTCCTTCGCGGCGCAGAGGTGGTCGACCTCCAGGTCGGGGTCGTACCCGCCGACGAAGACGGCGTACGCCGCGATGTGCGCCCACGCGCGGCCGGCGACCTTCTGGTAGACGCCGCGCTGTGAGCCGTAGCCGCGGATGATCAGGCAGCCGTCGGCCTGCCGGACCGAACGCTGCAGCAGATACTCACGCAGACTGTCCTCGGTGAAGTGTCGGGACAGGCCGTTGACCCCGCTGAGCACGCCGTCACCCTATCCGGGGAGGCGGGCCGCCTGCTCGGGCAGGTCCACGTCGGTGCCGTCGGCGACGTCGGCGCAGGGGACCAGCCGTACCTCGTCGCCCCGGGCCCGCAGGTAGTCCCGCGCGCCCCGGTCTCCGGTGGCCGCCTCGGCCGCGTCGGCCCAGTGCCGTCGGCCGAGCAGCACCGGATGCCCGCGTCGACCGTCCGCATAGGTGGCCACGGCGAGGGAGTCGGCGGTGGCGTCGCGGGCAATGCGGCGTACCGCCTCAGGGGTGAGGCCGGGCATGTCGACCAGGGTGACCACGACGGCCACGGCCGGACTGGCCGTCAGGGCGGACAGCCCGGCCCGCAGGGACGAGCCCATGCCTGTCGCCCAGTCGTCGTTGAGCACCACGCCCGGCAGTCGCGTCCGGGAGCGGACCTGGTCGGCCTGCGCGCCGAGCACCACCACGACCGGTTGGCAGCCGGCGGCCGTGAGGATCGCCGCCGCGTGGTCCACCAGGAGTCGCCCCCGGTAGGGCAGGAGGGCCTTCGGCATGCCGAGTCGACGCCCGGCGCCGGCCGCGAGGAGCAGTCCCGCCGTCACCATGGGCCGAGCGTAGTCAGCCGCGCGCCCCTCGGCGTCGGATCGGGATGGGCTTCCGGGGGTGAACCGGTCGGCCGGGACCGCTAGCATGCATCTCGTATCTGCTGTCACGTATTTACGGTGAGGTGCCGGATGACACCGGACGAGACGTCGGCGTGGCAACGACTCTGCCCCCTGCCGATGGCCCAGGTCGACCCGCTGCCGGCGATCGCCCGTCACCTGGGTCACCCCGACACCGCCCGCCGGCTCGCGGCGGCCGACGCGGGGCGCACACCACCGGACGACGTCCTGGCCGAGCTGCGGGAGATCGGCGTCGCCGCCGTGTACGACCCCGACAGCGCCACCGCCGTGCACGTCAACGCCCTCAACGCGCAGGCCGCGCGGCACAGCGGGAGCCTCGCCATCACGCTCGGGGTCAACGCGCTGGCCCTGCTGCCGCTCTGCATCGCCGGCACGCCGGAGCAGCGCGATCGGGCGGGCGCGGTGCTGCGCGACGGTGGCGCCGCCGCCATGCTGCTCACCGAGCTGGCGCACGGCAGCAACCTGGCCCGCACCGGCACCCGCGCCGACCCGGTCGACGGCGGGTACCGGCTGACCGGGGAGAAGCAACTGATCAACGGCGGCACCCGGCACGACCTGCTGGTCACCCTGGCCCGGCTTGCCGACACCGACCGCTTCGGCCTGTTTCTCGCCGAACGCGACGACACGGTGACGGCCCTGCCCCGGTGGCGGACGCTGCCCGCCGTTGCCGCCGACATCTCCGGCGTACGGTTCGCCGGCACCCCGGCCCAGCCGATCGGCGCGCCCGGCGACGGGCTGACCATCCTGCAGCTGACCCTGGCGCTGTCGCGGGGTGGCATCGGCTCACTCGCCTCCGGCGCCGCCAGCGGCGCGCTCGCCCAGGCCGTGCGGTACGCCCGCGAGCGCGACGTCTACGGCGAACCGATCGTGCACCTCGGCGCGATCGCCGAACACCTCCTCCGGGCGGCGGCCCTCGACGTGCTGGTCGCGGCGACCGCCGTGAAGGCCACGTTCCTCATCAACGCGCTCGGGCCGGCCGCCGCGTACGCCGCCGCCGTGGCCAAGTACGCCTGCTGCGAGCTGGCCGAGCAGGCCGTCACCGAAGGCCGCGCGGTGCTGGGATCGCGGGCACTCGTCGAGGAGTTCGGGTACGCGGCGCGGGTCCGTGACGTGCTGCTCTACGGCGTGTTCGACGGCACACGCCACATCCTGCTCGACCAGTTGCAGTGGCGGTTGGAACGCTTCGCCGCCGGCTCCGACCGCTCCGGTGACGGCTATCGGGTGCTGGCCGAGGCGTACTCCCGGACACCGCAACCGCTGGTGCGGGCCGCGCGGCTGCGGCTGCGGCCGTACGCCCCGGGCCCTGCCGCCCGCGCCGCGACGCTCGCCGCCCGGACCGGTCGTCCGGCGGTGGCCGCGCTCGGCGCGCTTCTCACCCGCCTGGTCGACCTGGTCGGGGAGGCCCGCCGCGACGGGCGGTGGGCCGCCGACCAGGCCTGGCGGTTCGCCGCCGCCGGCGTCCTCGCCGAGGCCGAGGCGCTGCTCGCCGCCGTCGAGCTGATCGACCCCGAGTGCCGTGCCGTCGCCGGCCTGCCCGGGCGGGCCGCCGCCCGGGACGAGGCGGCGCTGGGTTACGCACTGGGCTGGCGCGGCGCCGACCTCGCCACCCGGGTCCAGGTGCTCGCCGCCGACCTGCGCGCCGACCGCCCGGCCGACACGGCACCCGGTCACCCGGACCTGGTCGGCGCGTTCGCGGGCGAGCTGGCGCCGGCCCGTGCCGCGCTGCGCCACTGGCTGACATCGCCACCCGCCGCTCCGGCCGGGCGGGCGGCGACGGACGCGCTCGCAGGACCATCGACACCGGACAAACCCGACGGCGACGGCATGACCGGCAGATCCGCGACGGCAGACCGGCTCAGCGCCGGGATGCGGTGATGGCGCGTCAGGGCGCGTCACCGGACCGGCGGCTGCGGGTGGCGGGACAGGAAGCATCGCCGGAGCGGCGGCTGCGGGTGGCGGTCGACGTCGCCGGCGCGGATCTCGGGCCGGAGCCCGTCGTCGCCGGCGCGCTGGCGGCAGCCGCCACGGTGGACATCGCGCTGGTCGGCCCGCAGGCGCTCATCCGACCGCTGCTGCCCGGCGGTGTCGCGCCGGCGGGCGTACGAGTGGTGCACGCCCCGGACGTGGTCGGCATGGGTGAGGATCCGGTGGCCGCGACATACGCCAAGCGGCGCTCCTCGCTCCTGGTCGCCGCCGGGGAGGTGGCGGCGGGTCGGGCGGATGCCATGGTGACGCCGGGCAACACCGGCGCGGCGGTGCTCGCGGCCGCCGTCCGGCTGGGTCGGGTGCCGGGGGTGAGCAACCCGGCCCTGGCGACGGTGCTGCCGGTGCCGGGCGCCGGTCCGACCGTGCTGCTGGACATCGGCGCGACGGCGGCGGCCGTACCGGAGTGGCTGGTCGAGTTCGCAGTGCTGGGCGCGGAGTACGCGCGGGGGCGGCTGGGGCTTGCCCGGCCGCGGATCGGCCTGCTGTCCAACGGGCACGAGGCGGTCAAGGGCGGGCCGGTCCGCCGCGACGCGCACCTCCTGCTGGCCACGATGCCCGGTTACAGCGGTCAGATCGAGGCGTACGACGTGCTCGGAGGTCGGGTCGACGTGGCGGTGACCGACGGGTTCACCGGCGACGTGGCGTTGAAGATGTACGAGCGGACGTTGGACGCCACAGTCGGCCTGGCGCTGGACGCGGTGCGGGCGTTCTCACCCATCGGGGCGCTGGCGCGTGAGCGGCGGCGGCGGGTGACCCGGGCGGTGCGCGACGGGCTCGCGGCCGAGCCGGGGGGAGCGCTGCTCGGCGTACGCGGTGTGTGCGTGATCTGCCACGGAACGGCCACCGCGGTCGACGTCGAGGCGAGCGTGCGTATCGCCGGGGAGTGCGTCCGCTCGGGTGTGGTCGAGCGGATCGCCGCCGCCTTCGCGGCCTCGTCGCGCCAGCGACTACGTAGCCGGCGCAGCCCTGTCGACGGATGAGTTATCCGTTCTCGTATCTGGCTTTACACAGACAAGCGTTGATATGGTTCCGGGATTCCTGGCATGAGGGTGGTGCGATGTCACAACAGTTGATCCAGGTCAGCGATCTGCGCCGGTCGTTCGGCGCGACGGCGGCGGTCGACGGGGTGAGCTTCGAGGTGGCCGCGGGCGAGGTGGTCGGCCTGCTCGGGCCCAACGGCGCGGGAAAGACCACCACGATCCACTGTCTCACCACGCTGCTGAAGCCGGACTCCGGCACCGCCCGCGTCGCCGGCTTCGACGTCGTCGCCCAGGGCGCCGAGGTGCGCCGCAGCATCGCGGTCACCGGCCAGTTCGCGGCCCTCGACGAGCTGCTGACCGGCCGGGAGAACCTGGTGCTGTTCGGCCGGCTGCTCGGGCTGGGCCGGCAGGCGGCTGCCGCCCGCGCGGACGAGCTGGTCGACCGCTTCGACCTGGACGAGGTGGCGGGCAAGGCGGTGCGCACCTACTCGGGTGGCCTGCGCCGCCGCCTCGACCTGGCCGCGAGCCTGGTGGTCGACCGACCCGTGCTGATCCTCGACGAGCCGACCACCGGCCTCGACCCGCGCAGCCGGCGGGCCCTGTGGGAGGTCGTCCGGGAGCTGCGCGACGGCGGCACGGCCGTGCTGCTCACCACGCAGTACCTGGAGGAGGCCGACCAGTTGGCCGGGCGGGTCCTGCTCATCGACCACGGCCGGGTCGCTGCCGAGGGCACCCCCGACGAGCTCAAGCGTCAGCTCGGCGGCGCGGTCTGCGAGGTGCGGATCGAGGACCCGCGGGCCCGGGCGGTCGCGGCCGGGCAGCTACGAGTGGCGTTCGAGGGGCTGACCGAGGACGAGGACGTGCTGCGGCTGGCCGCCGGCTCCGGCACGCTGACCGAGGTGGTGCGGCGGCTGGAGTCGGCGGGTGTGGAGGCCGACGACGTCACCGTGCGGCGGCCCACCCTGGACGAGGTGTTCCTCTCCCTGACCGGGCCCGTCGACGCCGAGAAGGCGGTCGGGGCGGACGCGGCGGGAGCCGGCCGGTGAGCACCACGACGGCGGTGGCGGCCAGCGGGCCGCGGCAGTTCGCCGTCCTGGCCGCCCGCAACCTGCGGCAGGCTCGCGCGGGCCGGTCGGTCGGCCTGACCGTCGTGTTTCCGCTGACGTTCTTCGCCGGATTCATGGTGGTCTTCCAGCGGCTGATGTCCGACTACGGGATCGCCTACGAGCAGTTCCTTCCGCCCGCGATCGTCGTGCAGACCACCGCCCTGGTCGCCATGTCGGCCTGCTACCTGATCGCCGGCGACGCGCGCAGCGGGCTGATCGCCCGGTACCGGACGCTGCCGATGAGCGCGGTCGTGGTGCCGCTGGCCCGGCTCGTGGTGGACGCGGCCCGCGCCGCCGTCGCGGTGGCGGTGATCCTCGTCGCCGCGGTGCTCGTCGGTTTCCGGTTCACCGCCGGGGCGGCCCGCGCCGCGGGCTTCGTCGCGCTGGCGGTCGGCTTCGCGGTGGTGCTCGCGGCGGGCTGCGCGGCCCTGGGGCTGGGGGCCCGCGACCCCGAGCAGGTGTACTCGGCGCTGACCCTGCCGTACCTGGTGCTCACCACGGTCTCCACCGCCTTCGTCCCGGTCGACGCGTTTCCGGGTTGGCTGCAGCCGGTGGTCGAGGTGTCACCGTTCTCCGCCCAGGTCGACGCGTTGCGCGCGCTGTCCACCGAGGGCGCCGACGAGAGGGTGTGGCCGGCGCTCGTCTGGCTGCTGGTCCTGGGGCTGCTGTTCGGCGCGGCCGCGGCACGTTCGTTTCGGAGGAGCCGATGAGTACCGTCACGCAGGCCTCGCTGTTCGCCGGGCGTAACCTTCGCCGGTTCTTCCGGGCGCCGCCCGCGCTGGTCTACGCGTTCGCGTTCCCGGTGCTGCTCCTGCTCACCCAGTACGCGGTCTTCGGCCGGATCGTCGGTGACGGCGACCGGCAGCACTACCTGGAGCGGTTGGCCCCGCTGGTGGTGCTGTCCACCGCCGCGTTCGGGTCGCCGTCGAGCGCCGTCGGTTTCCTGCGCGACCTGCGCGGCGGGCTGGTCGACCGGCTGCGCACCATGCCGGTGGCGCCGGGGGCGCTGCTGGCCGGTCGGGTCGTCGGTGACGTGCTGCGCATCGTCGGAATCGGAGCGCTCACCACGGGCGTGGCGATGCTGCTGGGCTTCCGGTTCCGGGAGGGGCCGCTGGCCGTCGTCGGCTTCTTCGCGGTGATCGCGCTGTTCGGCCTGCTGTGGGCGGCGATCGCGTTGTGGCGGGGCTCCGGTCCCGGTGACGAGGAGTCGCTGCCGCCGTCGCTGACCGGCCCGGCGACCCTTCTGTTCATCTTCTCCTCGGGGTTCGTGCCGGTGTCGGCGTTCCCCTCGGTGGTGCAGCCGGTGGTGCGGGCCAACCCGTTCTCGGTCGCCACCGAGGCGCTGGTCGGCCTGTCCAGTGGCGGGCCGGTGCTGTGGCCGGTGCTGCAGACCCTCGCGTGGGTGCTCGGGTTGGGCACGGTCTGCCTGCTGGTGGCGGTGCGCCGGTTCGGCCGCCGCGCCGACGGCTGAGCCCTCGTCAGACGGGGCTGGCCATCCGGTAGAGCATCTGCTGCCCGCCGGTGGCCAGCAACAGCCCGCTGTCGGACCAGACGCGGGCGCGGGCGCCGAGCACTCCACCGGTGGCGGCGGCGGCCTCGCCCTCCACCAGCAGCCAGCCCGTGCCGTCGTCGCCGCCCTGGAAGCCCACGTACAGGTCCATGCTCGGGGCCATGAACGTGGTCCGCTCGAACGCCTGCACCACCGCCGGGAACTGCACCACGTCGACGGCGAAGACCAGTCGGGCCGCCGCCAGCCAGGGGTCCGCGTCGGCCGGCAGCTCCTCCTGCAGCCGTAGCCAGCCCCGGATGGTGGGCACGCCGTCGCGTTGCGGCTGCCAGCCGCCGGCCGGCCAGCCGGCCAGGCGTACCTCGTAGCACCGCTCCCAGATTGGCAGCACCGGCAGGCCGTCGCGGCGCATCAGCTCGACCAGGGTGGGCAGCTCGTCGGGTTTGGGCAGGTCCGGTGGTGGCATCCAGCGCCGTTCGGGGCCGAGCAGGCCGGCGGCGATGGTCCAGACGTACGCGGCGAGCAGGATCCGGCCGCGCTGGCGCAGGGTGACGTGCAGGGCGGCGGCGCGTCGGGTGCCGTGCACGCGGGTGACCTCGACGTCGACCTCGCCGTAGCGCGGCGGCGCGAGAAACTGGCAGCTCAGGCTCACCGGCAGCATGGCGCCGGCCTCCTCGCCCGCCGCGCGCAGCGCGATCGCGGCCAGGTAACCGCCGTTGGGCCCCCAGACCGACCAGTCCTCCGACAGGTGGGCCTGGTAGTGACCGGGCGCGGTCTGCCGTACCGCGGCGTCGTCCGCGAGACTGGCCATCGAGGACCCCTTCCGGCGTCGGGACGCGTGAAAACAAGATACTGCAGATCAAAACCAGATACGAGTACGATGCGGCGCATGGATCTGCGTGACAGCGCCGAGGAGGCCGAGTTCCGGGCGGGCCTGCGTGCCTGGTTGGCGGACGCGGTGCCGGTGACCGCCGGCCCGGACGGGGCGCCGCCGCAGGGCCGGTGGGGCGACATCGAGGCGGTGCGGTCGTTCACCCGCGCGCTGCACGCCGCCGGGTACGCGGGCCTGACCTGGCCGGCCGAGCACGGCGGGCGCGGGTTGTCCCCGGCCTACCAGGCGATCTACCTGGAGGAGACAGCCCGGGCCGAGGCCGCCGAGCACATCGGAGTCATCGGCCTGGGCATGGTCGGGCCGACCATCATCGCCTGCGGGTCGCCCGAGCAGCGCGCCTGGTATCTACCGCGCATCCTCACCGGGGACATCATCTTCTGTCAGGGCTTCTCCGAGCCGGAGGCCGGCAGCGACCTGTCCGCCGTGCGGACGCTCGCGCGCCGCGACGGCGACGAGCTGGTGGTGACCGGGCGCAAGGTGTGGTCGTCGTACGCGCACCTCGCCGACCACTGCCTGCTGCTGGCGCGCACCGACCCCGAGCAGCGCCGCCACCGCGGGCTGACCTGCCTGCTGGTGGACCTGCGCTCGGCCGGCGTCACGGTGCGCCCGATCCGCCAGATGACCGGCGAGGCCGAGTTCGCCGAGATCGAGTTCGACGAGGTGCGGGTGCCGCTCGACGCGGTGGTCGGTGCGCTCGACGACGGGTGGCGGGTCGCGATGACCACTCTCGCCCACGAGCGGGGCACCTTCGGGTTCACCCTGACCGCTCGGCTGGACGTGGCGTTCCGCCGGCTGGTCGCGACCGCGAAGGCCCGCGGCCGCGACACCGACCCGGTCGTACGCGACCAGCTCGCCGCCCGCTACGTCGAGTTGGAGGGTCTGCGTTGGACCAACCGGCGGGGGTTGGCCGCGCTGGCGCGTACCGGGGTGCCCGGCCCGGAGACGTCGGTGATCAAGCTGCGCTGGTCGCAGGCGCACCAACGGCTCACCACCCTCGCCGTGCAGCTGCTCGGCGACGACGCCGAACCGGACGGCTGGGACCCCTATTGGCGGCACCAGATGTTGCGCAGCCGCGCCAACACCATCGAGGGCGGCACCTCCGAGGTGCTGCGCAACCTGGTCGCCGAGCGCGTACTGGGCCTGCCCCGGTCGTACTGACCGCCGACTCGCCCACGACGAGGGGAGACCTCATGGACTTCGCACTGACCGGTGAGCAGGAGGCGCTGCGGGACACTGCGGCGAAGTACCTCGCCGACGACCGGGCCACCGACGACGGCCAGGCGTGGGCCGAGGTCACCGACCTGGGCTGGCTCGACGCGGAGCTGGGCACCGTCGAGCTGGCGCTGCTCGCCGAACGGATGGGCTGGGCGCGCAGCCCGTTACCCTGGTGGGCCACCGTGGGCCTGGCCGGCCCGGCACTGCGAGCGGCGGGCCGGCCGGTCGCCGCTCCCGCGACGCTGGCCTGGGCGTGGGCGAACGGCCCCGGCACCCTCGCCGAGGCGGTGGCCGCCGCCCGCCGACCAACAGGCGCACGCTCGTCGACGGACGCCCCGGGTGTCGGCTGCGCCGTCGCGGCCGACGGGACGTTGACCGGCCGCGCGGTCCGCGTGCCACACGCGCTCGACGCGGTGGACCTGGTGGTGGCCGCGACCGGGGCGTACGGGGTGGAGCTGCGCCTGGTCGACGCGTCGGCGGTGCAGGCGACGCCGGGCGGTGCCGGTGGGCAGGCGCTCGATGAGAGCCGGCCCGTCTCGACGGTGGAGCTGACCGGCGTACCCTCGACGCTCCTCGTGGCCGCGGACGCCGCCGCCGACGTGCTCGCGCTGACCCGGCGGCGGGCCCTGGCGCTGCTCGCCGCCGAGGCCGTCGGCGTGGCGGCGAGGGCGCTGACCTGGGCCAGCGGGTACGCCGCCACCCGCACCCAGTTCGGAGCGCCGATCGGCGCCAACCAGGCGGTCGCGCACCCCCTCGCCGAGTGCTACGGCCAGGTCGAGATGGCCCGGTCGCTGGCCTACCGGGCCGCGTGGGCGGTCGACGCCGAGCCGGGCCGGGTCGCCGACCAGGCCGTGCTCACGGCCAGCGTGGCCGCCCGGGAGGCCGCGATGACCGCCTGCGAGGTGGCCATCCAGACCTACGGCGGCAGCGGCTTCACGTGGGAGCAGCCGCTGCACCACTGGTACCGCCGGGCGTGGTGGCTGGCGACCTTCGACGGCACGGTCGCCGACACCCGGGCCGAACTGGCCGGCCTGTTGCTGGACGACTGACCCGGCCGCAGGCGCGCGGGTCCGGCCCACGCCGCCCGCGCGTCGGGGATCAGCCGTCGGTGGTCAGGACGAGCCGGGTCGGTAGGAGCCGAAGCTCCACAGGTTGCCCTCGGCGTCGCGGACCGAATAGCCCTGGCCGCCGTAGTCCTCGTCGCGGAGCTTCTGCACGACCTCGGCGCCGGCGGCGACGACCCGTTCATAGTGCGCCGCCACGTCGTCGAGCACCACGTAGGTCGCGGCGGGCCCGGTGTCCAGAACGAGCCGGCCGTCACTGCCGTCCGTCTGCGAACCGAGCATGACCATGCCGTTGCCCCAGGTCAGTTGCGCGTGACTGATGGAGTCGTCCGGGCCGGGGACGACCAGCTCCGCGCGGAAACCGACGACGTCGACCAGCCACCGGATGGCGGCCGGCGCGTCTCGGTAGCGCAGGGTGGGGATGACTTCCGGGCCTCTGCTCATACCCGAGAGTCTAATGAAGAATCGCGGATAGCACATGTGATGCGTCCTGGCATGTCGTGTGTTCGGCTACGCTGAGCCCATGCTTCGCTACGATTTCGTGGTCGTCGGCGCGGGCGCGGCCGGCGCGGTGCTCGCGGCCCGCCTGAGCGAGGACCCGGGCCGCTCGGTGTTGCTGCTGGAGGCGGGCCCCGACCTCGTCGGGGCCGCGGTGCCCGAGGCGTTGCGGACCGGCTCGGTGGAGGCCGAGGACGGCTTCGACTGGCCCCTGCGGGCGACCGTCGTCGCCGGGCGGGAGGCGCCGCTGCGGCGCGGCCGGGTGGTCGGCGGCTCCACGCAGATCAACGACCGGGGCGCGATGCGGGCCCCGGCCGCCGACTTCGTCTCCTGGGGCGCCCGCGGCCTGCCGGAGTGGGACTGGCCGGCGGTGCTCCCGGCGTTTCGGCGCTTGGAGGCCGACCAGCAGTTCGGCGACCGTGACCACCACGGCGCCGACGGGCCCGTACCGATCACCCGGTGGCCGCGCGGTGAGCTGACGCCGGCGATGGACGGCTTCCTGCAGGCCACGCTCGGCCTGGGCCACGACTACCAGGAGGACATGAACGCCCCCGACGCCGTGGGCATCGGGATGTACCCGCAGAACCGGCGCGACCGGCTGCGGATGTCCACCGCCCTCACCCACCTCGACCCGGCCCGGTCGCGGTCCAATCTGGTCGTTCGCGGCGACGCCGAGGTCGAGCGGGTGCTGCTCGACGACGGGCGGGCGGTGGGTGTGCAGGTCGCGGGGGAGCGGATCGACGCCGGGGAGGTCATCCTCTGCGCCGGCTCGCCGTACACTCCGGCTCTGCTGCTGCGCTCGGGGATCGGCCCCGCCGACGAGCTGCGCGCCGCCGGCGTCACGCCGTTCGTCGACCTGCCCGGCGTGGGCGCGGACGTGATCGATCAGCCCGGCGCGATCATCCTGGTGGTCCCCGAGCCGGAGACGATCGGCGGCGACTGGCCGCGTACGCAGCTCATCGCGCGGCTCGCCGGCATCCCGGGCCACGCGGCCGACCAGGCGTTCTACCTGAGCCTGTTCACCGGCATGAGCACGTCGCGGGGCGCCGGCGCGGGTCTGGACCGGATCATCGGCGTCGACCAGGTCAACACCGTGATGATCGGCGACATGGCGATGGCCTCGCGCGGACGCATCTCGGTGCGCGACGCCGACGGGGCGAGCCCACCCGTGGTCGACCTCGGGTTCTACACCGCCGAGGGTGACCTGGCCCGGATGCGCGACGCGTACCGGCACGCGTGGGAGATCGCCAACCAGGCCGCCTTCACCAAGACCGTCGCCCGGTTCGCGCTCGTCGACGACGCGGTGGTGGGCGACGACGAGCAGCTCAACCATCTGCTGCGCGCCACCACGTACAGCCGGTTGAACCTGGTCGGCGGCGCGCGGATGGGCGCGGCGGACGACCCGGGCGCGGTCGTCGACGGGCGGTGCCGGGTACGCGGCGTGGCCAACCTGCGGGTCGTCGACGCCAGCATCGTTCCGGTGCCGCTGCGCGCTCCGGCCGCGTTGACCAGCATCATGATCGGCGAACGCGGGGCCGAGCTGATCGCGGGCTAGCGTCGCGGCAGCGCCGACAGCGCGACGGCGGGGTTGCCCACCACCGCCCGCGCCACGGAGACGTAGCCGTCGAGCAGGCGTACGGCGTCGGCCGGGGCCAGCCGTGGCGTGTGGAACAGCACCACCCGCAGGCCGTCGCCGCGCGGGGCGAGCGCCAGCTCGGTGCCGAAGCGGCTTCCGATCGCCTCGGGGACGAGCAACTCGAACTCGGTGTCGCCGACGCGTACGCGGTGTGACAGCTCGGCCATCATCTGGAACACCACGTCGTCGACCCGGCCGCCCAGGTTGGCGCTGCCGGTGGCGACGGCCTGGTAGGGCTGCTCCTGGTTGGCGAACGCGGCGGCGGTGGTCGCGTGGGTCGCCTGGAGCAGGGCCGCGAAGGTGGCGAACGGCGGCAGCCGGGTGCGCAGCACCACCATGTTGGCGCAGAACCCGACGGTGCGTTGGCTCTCCGGCCGGGCACGGTTGGCGAACAGCGAGGCGACGGCGAGGTCACCCTGCCCGGTGACCCGGTGCAGGACGGCGTAGTAGACGGCCAGGGCCACGGTGAACAGCGTCGTGCGGTGTCGCCGGGCCAGGGCGCGCAGCCCGTCGGCGACGTCGGCGTCGAGGTCCCGGGCCAGCACGCCCGGGCTGGCGTCCGGGGGCGGCTCGCGATACGGCAGGCGCGGCAACCGCAGCCCGGTCAGCTGACCGCGCCAGAACTCGCGTTGCCGGTCCAGCTCCGTGCCGGCCAGCCGACCCTCCTGCCAGGCCACGAACTGCGGGTACTGCCAGCGCACCGGGGGCAGCGCGGCCTGCGCGTCGGCGTAGAGGGTGCGCAGCTCCTCGAAGAGCAGCCCGCACGACCACGCGTCGGTGACCAGATGGTGCATGGTGAAGCACACGGTCACCTCGCGGTCGCTGACCCGCCAGGCGGTGGCCCGGGTCGGCCACTGTGTCACGTCCACCCGGGTGGCCAGCTCGGTGGTGACGGCGTCGTCGGCGGCGGTGTGCGGATCCGGCTCGCCGCGCAGGTCGACCACCCGCAGCTCGACGGGTCGCGGATCGTGCACGAGCTGGGACAGCCGTGGTCCGCGACCCACGACCGTGGTCCGCAGCGCCTCGTGCCGCGCGGTCAACGCGGTGAGCGCCCGTTCCAGCGCGGTCAGGTCGACCGCGCCGCCGCTGAGGCGGCACAGCAGCGGGCAGTTCAACGCCCCGTGGTCCGCCCGGTAGTGCTCGATGATGCCGAGCAGCCGCTGTCCCACGGAGGCCGGTACGGGTCGGGGGGCCACGCCACGACGGTACCGCTCGTCGTTGTATCTGTCATCAAGGGTCTGGCATCTTGTGTTGTCTCTCGGTACCTTGGGCGCATGTCTGGTCTGTCGGTGACCACCCCCGTGCGTGCGCAGCTGACGTGGCACTACGAGTCCGAGATGCCCCGGGTCCTCTCCCTGTACGAACGGGCCAAGAGCGCACAGTGGAACGCCAGCACGGATGTCGACTGGTCGATCGAGGTGCCGTTCGGTGAGCCGCTGCCCGACGACTCCGCGTTCGCCATGGCGTCGTTTGAGGCGTCCCCGCTGGCGCGGCGCGGCCGTGGAATGTGGGACACGTTCCGCTGGGAGCTCCAGTCGTGGATGGTGAGCCAGTTCCTGCACGGTGAGCAGGGCGCGCTGGTGGTCGCCGCGCGCCTGGTCGAGGTGGTGCCCGACCTCGACAGCAAGTACTACGCCGCGAGTCAGGCCGCCGACGAGGCCCGGCACGTCGAGGCGTTCTCCCGCTACCTGCGCGAGAAGGTGCCGCATCCGTACCCGATCAACCCGGCGCTGTCCGAGCTGATCGAGGACCTGCTCTCCGACTCCCGGTGGGACATCACCGCGCTGGGTATGCAGATCGTGGTCGAGGCCCTGGCGATGGCCGCGTTCCGGCTCGCCAACAGCACCTTCCACGACCGCCTCATCTGCGACATCACCCGCCTCGTAGCCCGCGACGAGGCCCGGCACGTGTCGTTCGGGGTGCTGTCGCTGGAGGGCATCTACCGCGAGATGACCAGCGCCGAACTGGCCGACCGCGAGGAGATGGTGCTCGACTCGGCGAGTCTCATGCGCCGCCGGTTCCTGCTCGAGGACGTCTGGGACCGCATCGAGGTCGACCGGGGCGAGGGCGTCGACTTCGCCGCGCACAACGAGCTGATGATCAAGTATCGGCAGGCCATCTTCGCCCGCGTGGTCACCGCGCTGGCCAACATCGGCCTGCTGACTCCCCGGGTCCGCGACGGCCTGGAGCGGCTGGACCTCATCGGGTTCGCCGACCGCTCGATCCGCGTTCCCCGCGCCTGAGGAGTCGGGAGGAGACATGCCAGTGCCGACCACGCTGACCCTCGACGGCATGTGCGACGACGTCGCGTCGCTGCTCGACGAGCCGGTGTCACCCGACGAGGATCTGCTGGAGCGCGGCCTCGACTCGATCGGGCTGATGCGGCTCGCCGCCCGCTGGGCCGGCGCGGGTCTCACCTTCGCCCAACTCATCGAGCTGCGCACCGTCCGACAGTGGCACGCGCTGGCCCACCCGGCGTCGCCCGTCGACGAGCCGGCCGCCGTCGCCGACGACGAGGTGACGGTCGACCCGGACGAGCCGTTCGCCCTGGCGACCATGCAGCACGCGTACTGGGTCGGGCGGGCCGGTGAGCAGGCCCTCGGCGGTGTGGGGGCGCACTTCTACAACGAGTTCGACGGCCGTCAGGTGGACCCGGACCGGCTGGACCGGGCCGTCCGAGCCCTGGTGCGCCGCCACGACATGCTGCGCGCCCGCTTCCTCGACGACGGCCGGCAGCAGATCACCCCGGACGGCGCGTGGCCCGGCCTGACCGTGCACGACCTGCGTGACCTGCCGGCGTACGAGCGGGACCGGCGGCTCGCCGATCTGCGCGCCACCCTCTCGCACCGCACCCTGCGGGTGGACCGGGGCGAGGTGTTCGACGTCCAGCTCTGCCTGCTGCCCGACGGGGCGAGCCGGGTGCACGTGGAGATCGAGATGCTGGTCGCCGACGCGCACAGCTTCCGGGTGCTCCTCGGCGACCTCGCCCATCTCTACCGCCGGCCCGACGAACCGCTGCCGCCCATCGGCTACAGCTATCCCCAGTATCTGGCCACCCACGAGCGGCGTCGGGCCGACGCCCGCGAGGCCGCGGCCGGCTACTGGCGCCAACGGGTGCCCGACCTGCCCGGCGGGCCCGACCTGCCGGTGGCAGTGGCCCCGGAGCGGGTCAGCGGGCACCAGGTGGTCCGCCACCACCACTGGCTCTCCGGCGCCGACCGGGACCGGCTCGCCGCCCGCGCGCGCGAGCACGGCGTCACCCTGTCGATGGTGTTCCTGACGGCCTTCGCCGAGGCCCTGGCCGCCTGGAGCAGCCGGCAACGCTTCCTGCTCAACCTGCCGCTGTACGACCGGACGCCGTACCACGCGGACGTGCCGTTGCTCAGTGGGGACTTCACCAACCTGCTGCTGCTGGAGGTCGACGCCACCGACGAGGTGCCGTTCGTCGACAGGGCCCGCCGCCTGGGCGAGCAGTTCGCCCGGGACGTGGCGCACAGCGCGTACTCCGGAGTGGACGTGCTGCGCGACCTGGCCCGCGCCCGCTCCGACCGGGCCGTGCTCGCCCCGGTGGTGTTCACCAGCGCGCTCAGCCTCGGCGACCTCTTCGGCGCGGACGTGCGGGAGTGCTTCGGCGACCCGGTGTGGACGTCGTCGCAGACCCCGCAGGTGTGGCTGGACAACCAGGTCACCGAGCGTGAGGGGGGCCTGTACCTCAACTGGGACGTGGTGGCGGAGCTGTTCGGACCGGGTGTGTCGGAGGCGATGTTCGCCGCGTACGTCCGGCTGCTGGGCGGCCTGATCGACGGCCACTGGGCCGCGTCGCCGGGCGACCTGCTGCCGCAGGAGCAGCGGGCGGTGCGTGAGCGGGTGAACGCGACGGCCGCGCCGATCACGCCCGGCCTGCTGCACGACGGGTTCTTCGACACCGCGGCCCGGGAGCCGGCTCGGGTGGCGTTGTGCGGTGACGGTGTAGTGGTGTCCTACGGGGAGCTGGCCGCTCGGGCGTTGACGCTGGCCGGGGCGCTGGCGCGGGCCGGGGTCGCGCCCGGTGACGCGGTGGGCGTGTGCCTGCCCAAGGGCGTCGACCAGATCGTCGCGGTGCTGGGAGTGCTCGCCGCCGGTGGCGTGTACGTGCCGGTCGGCATCGACCAACCCGCCGCCCGGCGCGGCCGGATCTGGCAGCGGGCCGGCGTCAGGGCGGTCGTCGGCGCGGACGGGCTCGACCCGGCCGGTGACGGCGGCCCGCCCCTGGACGGCTGCGTTCCCGGGGACGCGGCGTCGCTGGCGTACGTCATCTTCACCTCCGGCTCCACGGGCGAGCCCAAGGGCGTCGAGGTGCCGCACTCCGCCGCCGGCACCACCATCGAGGCCATCCGCCAGCGGTTCGACATCAGCGCGGACGACCGGGTCCTCGCCGTGTCGGCGCTGGACTTCGACCTGTCGGTGTTCGACATCTTCGCCCTGCTCGGCGTCGGCGGCGCGGTGGTGCTGATCGGCGAGGAGCAGCGACGCGACGCGAACGCCTGGCGTCGGCTCGTCGACACGCACCGGGTCACCGTCTGGCAGTCGGTCCCCGCGCTGCTGGACATGCTGCTGACCGCCGCCGAGGCCGACGGCGGGCTGGACCACCTCCGGCTCGCCCTGCTCGGCGGCGACTGGGTCGGCCTGGATCTGCGCGACCGCCTGGTGGCGCTGCGCCCGGACGCCCGGCTCGTCGCCCTGGGCGGCACCACCGAGACCGCCATCCACTCGACCGTCTTCGAGGTCGGTGCGGTGCCGGCGCACTGGCGGTCCATCCCGTACGGGGTTCCGCTGCCCAACCAGCGCTGTCGCGTGGTGGACGGGCGGGGGCGGGACTGCCCGGACTGGGTGGTGGGGGAGTTGTGGATCGGTGGGGCGGGGGTGGCGGCCGGCTACCGGGGAGATCCGGAGCGCACCGCGCAGCGGTTCGTGACCCATGACGGGGTGCGCTGGTATCGCACGGGTGACCTGGGCCGGTACTGGCCGGACGGGACGCTGGAGTTCCTGGGCCGGGCGGACTTCCAGGTCAAGATCCGGGGTCATCGCATCGAGTTGGGTGAGGTCGAGGCCGCGCTACTGGATTGCCCCGGCGTGCGCGAGGCCGTGGTGGTGGCCGTGGGCACCAGCACCCGCCGGCTCGCCGCCGCGGTCGTACCCGAGGCGTCCGACGTGGACCCGGAGGCCGTACGGGCGTTCGTCGTGGACCGGCTGCCCGCGTACATGGTGCCCGAGCACGTCGCCGTGCTCGACGCGCTGCCTTTGAGCGGCAACGGCAAGATCGACCGGCCGGCGTTGGCACGACGGCTCGCCGAGGGCGCCGGCCGGTTCACGGCGGTCGAGCCGCCCGTCGGGCCGGTCGAGACGGCGTTGGCCACCCTCTGGGCCGAGCTGCTCGGCGTGCCGACCGTCGGTCGCGCCGACAGCTTCTTCACCCTCGGCGGGGACAGTCTGCTCGCCACCCGCCTGCTCGGGCGGATGCGCTCGGCCGGGCTGGCCGGCGGACAACTGCGCCGCCTCTTCGCCGAGCCGACGCTCGCCGGGTTCGCCGCCGGGGTACGCCTCGACACGGGCGCCACGCTGACCGGGACCTTCGTGGCCGACCCGGCGCACCGCCACGAGCCGTTCCCGGCGACCGACGTGCAGCGGGCGTACTGGATGGGTCGCAGCGGCGACTTCGCCCTCGGTGAGGTCGGCTCCCACTGGTACTGGGAATTCGACGGCGAGGACGTGGACCTCGACCGGCTCACCGCGGCCTGGAACCGCCTCGTTCGCCGACACGAGATGCTGCGGGCCGTCTTCGACCCCGACGGACGCCAACGCGTCCAACCCGAGGTGCCCGAGGTGACCATCGACGTCGGCGAGGGCGAGGCCGCGCTCACCGACCTGCGCGAACGGCTGTCCCACCGGATCGCCGACCCGACCCGCTGGCCGCTGGTCGCCATCGAGGCCGTCCGGTACGGCGAGCGCCGCGTCCGGCTGGCGTTCAGCTTCGACTACATCGTGCTCGACGCCCTCAGCATCGTGACCGTCTTCGCCGAGCTGTCCGCCCTCTACGCCGACCTCGACGCGCCGCTGCGCCCGATCGGCGTGTCGTTTCGCGACTACGTCCTCACCGCCCGGCCCGACGAGGCGACAGTCGAGGCCGACCAGCGCTACTGGTCGGCGCAGGCCGCGGAGCTGCCCCCCGCGCCGCGGTTACCGCTCGCCGTCGACCCGGACCGGGTGCGCGCCCCCCGCTTCGTCCGCCACGCGGCGCGGCTCGGTCCCGCCGAGTGGACCGCCCTGGTCGGCGCCGCCCGCGCCCACGGGGTGAGCCCGGCCGCCGTGCTCGCCACCGCGTACGCCGAGGTGCTGTCGGCCTTCAGCGCGCGGCCGGACCTCACCCTCAACCTGACCCTCTTCGACCGCCGCGAGGTGCACCCCGACATCGACCACGTGCTCGGCGACTTCACCTCGCTGCTGCTCGTCCCGCACCGCCCCGGCGCGGCCGACGACTTCCTGACCGTGGTACGCCGCCTCCAGGAGCGCATGTGGGACGGCATGGAGCACAACGCCGTCTCCGCCATCTGGGTGCTGCGGGAGATCGCGCGGCGCACCGGCGCCCCCGCCGCCATGCCTGTCGTCTTCACCAGCGCACTTGGCATCAGCGACGAACTGGTGAGCATGTCCCTACCGTTCGGCGAGCAGATCTGGGGCGCCTCGCAGACCCCGCAGGTGTGGCTGGACAACCAGGTCATGGAACGCGACGGTGGCCTGAGCATCAACTGGGACGTGGTGGCGGAGCTGTTCCCGCCCGACGTGGCGGAGACGATGTTCGCCGCGTACGTCGAGCTGCTGACCACCCTCGCGGCCGGGAACTGGGCGCGGCCCGTGCCGGTCGGGCTTCCCGCCGGGCAGCGGGCGGTGCGTGAGCGGGTGAACGCGACCGCCGCGCCGATCACGCCCGGCCTGCTGCATGACGGGTTTTTCGACTGGGCGGCCCGGGAGCCGGCTCGGGTGGCGTTGCGCGGTGACGGGGTAGCGGTGTCCTACGGGGACCTGGCGGGAAGAGCGTTGACGCTGGCGGGGGCTCTGTCGCGGGCCGGGGTCGCGTCGGGTGACGCGGTGGGCGTGTGCCTGCCCAAGGGCGTCGACCAGATCGTCGCGGTGCTGGCTGTGCTCGCCGCCGGTGGCGTGTACGTGCCGGTCGGCGTCGACCAGCCGGTGGTCCGCCGGGAGCGGATCCTCACCCGCGCCGACGTGAAGACGGTCGTCGGCGCGGACGGGCTCGACCCGGCCGGCGACGGCGGCCCCGCCCTCGACGGCTGCGTCCCGGTGGAGCCGGCGTCACTGGCGTACGTCATCTTCACCTCCGGCTCGACGGGCGAGCCCAAGGGCGTGGAGGTGTCCCACGCGGCGGCCGGCAACACCATCGCGGCGGTCAACGACCGGCTTCGCCTCGGCCCGGACGACCGGGTCCTCGCCGTGTCGGCGCTGGACTTCGACCTCTCGGTGTACGACATCTTCGCCCTGCTCGGCGTCGGCGGCGCGGTGGTGCTCGTCGAGGAGGGGCAGCGACGCGACGCCCGCGCCTGGCTGCGGCTCGTCCGCGAGCACGACGTCACCATCTGGAACACCGTGCCCGCCCTGCTCGACATGCTGCTCACCGCGGCCGGCGACGAACCGCTCGGCGCGTTGCGGCACGCCCTGGTCTCCGGTGACTGGGTCGGCCTGGACCTGCGTGACCGGCTGGTCGCCCGCCGACCGGACGCCCGACTGACCGCCCTCGGCGGCGCCACCGAGGCGGGCATCTGGTCCAACGTGTTCGAGGTCGACGAGGTGCCGGCGTACTGGCGGTCCATCCCGTACGGCTTCCCGCTGCCCAACCAGCGCTACCGGGTCGTCGACGGGCGGGGGCGCGACTGTCCCGACTGGGTGGTCGGGGAGTTGTGGATCGGCGGGGCCGGGGTGGCGGCCGGCTACCGGGGAGATCCGGAGCGCACCGCGCAGCGGTTCGTGACGTATGACGGGATGCGTTGGTATCGCACGGGTGACCTGGGCCGGTACTGGCCGGACGGGACCCTGGAGTTCCTGGGCCGGGCGGACTTCCAGGTCAAGATCCGCGGTCATCGCATCGAGTTGGGTGAGGTCGAGGCCGCCCTGACCGACTGCCCCGGAGTGCGCGAAGCCGTCGTGGTGGCCGTGGGCACCAACACCCGCCGGCTCGCCGCAGCCGTCGTGCCCGAGCCGGGCGTCACCCTCGACCCGGACGCCACCGGCGCGTTCGTCGTCGACCGGCTGCCCGCGTACATGGTGCCCGAGCACGTCGCCGTGCTCGACGCGCTGCCGCTGAGCGCCAACGGCAAGATCGACCGGGGAGCGGTGGCCACCCTGCTCGCCAGCGGAGACAGCGGACCGGCCGACGAGCCACCCCACGCCGGCCTGGAGAGCGACCTCGGCGCGCTCTGGGCGGAGCTGCTGAACTGCCCCGTTCCCGGCCGCACCCGCAACTTCTTCAGCCTCGGCGGGGACAGCCTGCTCGCCACCCGCCTGCTGGCGGTGCTGCGCGAACGCTACGGCGTCGACCTGCCGATGCGGGGGCTGCTCGACCGACCAACCATCGCGGACCTGGCCACCGCCGTGCAGCACGCCGCCGGCACGTACGAGGAAGGCGCGATTTAACGCTTCCCCAAGGATGAATCCAGGGGATTCCCGGCTCAGACCGCATTCGACCCCGTACCTCGAAAGGAGGTGATCGCATGTCTGACGTCGTCAGCACCGGCACGGTCGCGCTCTACCGTGGCGAGGATCGTCCTCGCGGCGTTCGCGTCGCGGCAAGCGGTGAAACCGCAGGCCGCGCACTCGAAGACTCTGACGTTCAACCCGATGCGCTGCTTGGCTCTCGCCGCGCACGAGGAGCACGTCATGGTCGTGTAGGCGGGCGGAACGAGCACCACCTTCCGGCCCGCCCGCGTGCCCTGCTGGATCAGTTCCCGCTTTGCCGCGCCGATCGCGGCGTCAGCGGCCTTACGTGCCATCGTGGACCTGGCCAGGAACGTCGGTTTGAAATCCTCCACGGCGATCACCTGATGGTGGTCGACGACCCGTTTCGCCCACTGCCGGGAGTCGTGGCTGTTCTGCCGGGCGGCCTTCTTGTGCAGCTTCGCCGCCGCGCGCTTGGCCCTGCGGTAGCCGTTGGACTGTCCGTGCCCACCGGATCGGCGGCGACGGGACATCTTCCGCTGCGCTTTGGCCAGTTCGGCGGCGCACCGCCTGCGATGCCCGAGGTGCGGCAGGTCGAATCGCGCATCGGTGGTTGTGGCGGTGGTCTTCACGCCCCAGTCAACCCCGATTACCCCGGACGCCTCGGGCGCGGCGGCGGCCTCGCGGCGGACGACGAACGACGCGTACCAGTGCCCCAGGCTGTCTTGGTAGACGCGCACGCTGGTCGGCGGAGACGGCAGATCCCGCGACCAAACGACTGGCACGGTGACACCACGGGCAAGGCGCAACCGCCCGTCGGCGATGGTGAAGCCGCGCAGGGTGTATTCCATGCTGGGCAACGACCGTTTGCGGGTCTTCACCGTCGGCAGCCCACGCCCTTTGACACTGAACGACTGGCGCAACGAGGCCGCGTAGGTACGAAGGGTCTGTTGCTGGGCGACCTGCGAGCCGTCGCGCAGCCACGCGTTTCGCGCGCGGGCTTCAGTGAGCATCTTGGACAGGCCGCCGAAGGTGGGCTTCGCGCCGATCTTCTGCTGGTGCACTGCCTCGTTCCACAGGAATCGGCAGCGACCCCATTCGGCGAGCAGCGCGGCCGTCGCGGTCGCGCCGGGACGCAGCCGGTAAGTGTAACGCACTACCTCCAGCACGGAATTCACTCTAGAACACGACGTCGCCTGGTGCCGGTGTGGATGAGGTCAGATCCAGCGACAATGCCATCCACCTGCGGGTTGTCCACGACGCGCAGTACGGCATCGATTGACTCGTCAAGCATGTCGAGGTCAAGTCATCGCGACTTCTGCGGCAGGAATCTCCGCATTTCAAAGTCAGGCTTCCGGATTTCTGGATCAAGGGCTACTTCATCGCCACAAACGGTGCCGCGACCTCGGAGGTGGTCAAGCGCTATGAGGGAAACCAACATAACGCCGAAAGTGATCCCTAACCTCACCACCGCCCACGCCGGGAGCTACTCGGGGTCGGCCATATGAACGGGCAGGACCTCATCGCCGAGCTGGCGCAGGTCGGTGTGCAGCTCTGGGAGGAAGACGGCCAGCTCCGCTTCCGGGCCCCCACCGGCGTTCTCACCGACCAGCGCCGCGCCGCGCTACGCGAGCACCGGGAGCAGGTGCTGGCCGTGCTGCGCGACGCCGCCGCGCCCACCGCGGTGCCGCACCCCGAGCAGCGGTACGAGCCGTTCCCGCTCACCGACGTGCAGAGCGCGTACCTGCTCGGGCGGGGCGACTCGTTCGCGTACGGCGGGGTCGGCTGCCACGGCTACGGCGAGCTGACGTTTCCTGAGCTGGACGTGGACCGGCTGGAACGCGCCTGGCACGAGGTCGTCGCTCGGCACGACATGCTGCGGGCCGTCGTCAACCGCGACGGCTCCCAGCAGGTACGTCCCGACGTGCCGGCGTACCGCATCGAGGTGCGCGACGCCGACGCGGCCGGCTTCGCCGAGGCGGTGGCCGCCACCCGGGCGGAGCTGGACCACCGCCGCTACGACCCGCAGCAGTGGCCGCTGTTCGCGTTGCGGGTGACCCGCGGCCCGCACCGCAGCGTCCTGCACTTCTCGATCGATTTCCTGATCTGCGACTTCGTCAGCATCAACATCCTGCTCGACGAGCTGGGCCGCCGCTACGCCGGTGAGCCGCCCACCGACGAGCTGACGCTGACGTTCCGCGATCACCTGCTGGCCACCGAACCGCTGCGCGGCGGCCCCCGCCACGACTCGGACCGGGACTGGTGGCTGGCCCGGCTCGACGACCTGCCTGCGGCGCCGGAGCTGCCGCTGCGCGGTGACGCCACGGCCGCGCCGCCCCGCTTCCGTCGCCTCGACCTGCGGCTCGACCCGACCGAGTGGGCCGGGTTGCGCCAGCGCGCCGGGCAGCACGGCGTCAGCCCGTCGGGCGCGGTGCTCGCCGCGTACGTCGAGGTGATCGCCGCGTGGAGCGTGCACCCGCGCTTCACCGTCGACGTCACCCTGCTCAACCGGACGCCGACGCACCCGCAGGTGGACCGGATCGTCGGCGACTTCACCTCGGTCAGCCTGCTCGCCGTGGAGCAGAGCCCGGACGCGCCGGTGCAGGAGCGGGCCAAGCGCATCCAGGCGCAGCTCTGGTCCGACCTGGACCACCGCCGGTTCTCCGGCGTCGACGTCGTCCGCGAGCTGGCCCGCCGTCGGGGCGCCGACGCCGCGCTGATGCCCATCGTCTTCACCAGCGCCATCGGGCTGGGCGGCGACACCGGCGTGGAGGGCTTCGGCGAGCTGGGGTACGGCATCAGCCAGACCCCGCAGGTCTGGATCGACTGCCAGAACATCGAACGCTCGGGTGGGCTGGCCACCAACTGGGACGTCCGCGAGGGCGTCTTCCCCGACGGTGTGGTCGACGAGATGTTCGCCGCGTACACCGCGTTGCTGCGCCGGCTGGCAGCCACCGACGAGGCGTGGGAGGAGCTGGCCCCGGTGGCGCTGCCCGAGGCGAGCGCCCGTCGCCGCGCCGAGGTCAACGACACCGCCGCGCCGCTGCCCGACGGGCTGCTGCACGAGGGGGTGCTCGCCCAGGCGCTGCGAACCCCGGACCGGGTGGCCGTGGTGGCCGCCGACGGCACCCTCACCTACCGGCAGCTCACCGGCCGTGCCACGGCGGTGGCCGCACGGCTGGCCGAGGCCGGCTGCCGGCCCGGTGACCTGGTCGCGGTGGTCGCCGACAAGGGCTGGCGGCAGGTGGTCGCGGTGTTCGGCGTCCTGCTGGCCGGTGGGGCGTACGTGCCGGTCGACACGAACCAGCCGCCCGCCCGCCGCGACCTGATCCTCGAGGGCGCAGGTGTCCGGCACGTCCTCACCGAGGCCGACCGGGTGGACGGCCACTGGCCGGCGCGGGTGACGCCGATCGCGGTGGACGACCTCGACGGGCCCGCGCCGACGGCAGTGCCGGCCCGCGCGGTCGGCCCGGACGACCGCGCGTACGTCATCCACACCTCCGGGTCGACCGGCACCCCGAAGGGCGTGGTGATCACCCACCGGGCGGCCCTGAACACCGTGGCCGACATCAACACCCGGTTCGACGTGACGCCGGACGACCGCGTCCTCGGCCTGGCCAGTCTGGGCTTCGACCTGTCCGTCTACGACCTGTTCGGCCCGCCGGCGGTCGGCGCGGCGCTGGTGCTGCCCGCGCCGCAGCGCCGGGGCGACCCGACCCACTGGGCGGAGCTGGTGGCCGAGAACGAGGTCACCATCTGGAACTCGGTGCCGGCGCAGGTGCAGATGCTCGCCGACTATCTCGCGGCCGCGCCGATGGTCCGGGTCCCTTCGTTGCGGCTGGCCCTGCTCAGCGGCGACTGGATTCCGGTCACCCTGCCGGACCAGATCCGCGACCTCGTCCCCGGTCTGGCGGTGGTCAGCCTCGGCGGCGCGACCGAGGCCGCCATCTGGTCGATCATCCACCCGATCGGCCGGGTCGACCCATCCTGGCGCAGCATCCCGTACGGGGTGCCGCTGACCAACCAGACCTGGCACGTCCGCGACGCGGCGCTGCGGCCTCGCCCGGACTGGGTCGCCGGCGAGCTGTACATCGGCGGGGCCGGGCTGGCGCTGGGCTACCTCGGCGACGAGGCGCGCACCGCCGAGCGGTTCGTCACCGACCCGTCCAGCGGCGAGCGGTTGTACCGCACCGGTGACCTGGGCCGCTACCTGCCCGACGGCACGATCGAGTTCCTCGGCCGGGAGGACTTCCAGGTCAAGATCCGCGGCCACCGGATCGAGCTGGCCGAGGTCGAGTCGGCGTTGCTGGCGCACCCGGGCGTGGGCGGGGCGATCGCGGTGGTCGACGGCGACCGTCCACTGGAGCGGCGGCTGGCCGCCGTCGTGCAGCCTGCCGCCGTCGAGCCCGGCCCCGGGCAGCCGGTCGACCCGGCCGGGCCCACCGCGGCCGGGTCGGCGCTCGTCGCCGGGACCGACCTGGGCGCGTACGAGGCGTACCTGCACGAGCTGGACCAGCTCGGCCTCGCCGCCATGCTGGACACGCTGCGCGCCGCGGGTCTCGCGCTCGACGACCGCCCGCACCGCCTGGCCGAGGTGTACGCGGCCACCCGCGTCGCACCCCGGCACCGCCGGCTGCTGCGCCGCTGGCTGCGGGCGCTGACCGACAGCGGGGTGCTGCGCCACGACGACGACGGTTACCGGCTGGTCAGCGGGCCACCGCCGGCCGCGCGGGCCTGGGACGCGGTGGCCGAGCGGGCGGCGGCGGTCGGGGAGTCCCCCGAGCTGGTCCGCTACTTCCAGGCCAGCGCCGCGGCGCTGCCGGCGCTGCTGCGCGGCGACGAGGACCCCCTCGCGCTGCTCTTTCCCGGTGGTGAGCTGGAGGTGTCGGACAACCTCTACGCCGACGCCCTGTTCAACAGGTGGGCCAACGCGGTCGCGGCGGAGACCGTCCGGGCGCTGGCCGAGCGGCTGGACGGGCCGGTGCGGATCGTCGAGGTCGGCGCCGGGTCCGGCGGTACGACCGCTGCGGTGCTCGACGCACTGGACGGCCTCGACGTCGACTACCTCTACACCGACCTGTCGGCGTTCTTCCTCGGCGCCGGCCGGCAACGCTTCGCCGACCGGCCGGGGCTGCGTTTCGCGCAGCTCGACCTCGACGCCGACCTGGCCGGGCAGGGGATGGCGCCGAACAGCGCCGACATCGTGATCGCCGGCGACGTCCTGCACGCCACCCGGGACGTACCGGCCACGCTGGCCCGGCTGCGCGGACTGCTCGCCCCCGGCGGCCACCTGGTGCTGCTGGAGATGACCCGGGAGCACTACCAGATCATGACGTCGCTGGAGCTGCTGGTGCGGCTCGACGACGACCTGGGCGACTTCGCCGACCTGCGCCACGGCACCGACCGCACGTTTCTCACCGGCGACGAGTGGCGCAGCCTGCTCGCCGCCGCCGGGGCGTCGCCCGTACTCGACCTGCCGCCGGCCGCCGACCCGATGGCCGGGCTCGGCATGCGCATCATCGCCGCGCGGGTGAAGGCCGACCGGCGACGGGTGGTGCCCGACGAGCTGCGGGCGCACCTGACCGACCGGCTGCCCGACTACATGATCCCGAGCGTGCTGCAGGTGGTCGACGAGCTGCCCCGCACGGCCAACGGCAAGCTCGACCGGGCGGCCGTACGCCGGCTGGTGGCGGCCACGACGGCCGGTCCCGAGGCGACCGCCGCGGCCCCGCTCACCGAGTTGGAGGAGCAGATCGCGGCCGTCTGGGCCGACGTGCTGCGGGTGGAACGGGTCGGGCGGGACGCGGACTTCTTCGCCCTCGGCGGTGACTCGCTGCTCGCCGCGAAACTCGCCGGTCAGCTCGCCGAGCGGGTGCCGGCCGCCGCCGACGTGTTCTTCGACGAGTTGCTGCGCCGGATCCTGGAGCACCCGACCGTCGCCGACCTGGCCGATCACCTGGCCGCCGTCGGCGGCGTCCGGCCCGACGAGGAGCCGGCCGTCAGCGACACCGGCGAGGTGGTGACGCTGGCCGGCGAGGGCCCGCCTCGCTACGTGCTGGTGCACGACGGCAGCGGCGGCCTCGACGGGTACGCCGGGCTGGCCGAGCGGCTGGCCGCCACCGGGGCCGTGTGCGGGATCGTCGACGGTGGCCTGCACCGCTACGCGGGTCTCGACCCGGTGCCGCTTGTGCAACGCCTCTCCGCCGACTACACGACCGCGCTGGCCGAGCACGTGTCGGCCGGGGAGCTGGTGCTGGTGGGGCGGGGTGCGGCCGGGGTGCTGGCGTTGGAGCTGGCCCGGCAGCTCACCGAGTCCGGGGTGGACGTCGCCACCCTGGTGATCGCCGACCCGGTCGACGGCGACGGCTACGGCAGTTCCCCGTACGCGGGTGACGTCACATTGCTGTGCGCGGCGGAGCCGGACCCGACGAGCGTCGACTGGTGGCGCGACGTGTGCCTGGGCGAGCTGACCGTGCGACGGGTGCCGGACGATCCGGGCGAGTGGGCCGGTCCGATCGCCGGGGACGGCTGACGTGGCCGCGACGGTCGCCCTGGTGGGCGCCACCGGCGGGGTGGGCCGGCACGCCCTGGCTCACCTGCTGGCCTGGGGCGTGGACGTCGTACGCGCCGGCGCCCGCGAGCCGGGCCGACTCGACGGCGACAACCCGCGGGTCCAGCTGCGCGCGGTGGACGTCACCGACCCGGCGAGCCTGGACGCGTTCTGCGCCGGCTGCCACACAGTCGTCAACTGCGCCGGGCCGGCGGCCTCGATCGGTGACACGGTGGCCCGCGCGGCGGCCCGCTGCGGCGCCGGCTACGTCGACGCGGCCGGCGACGACCCGCTGCACGCGGCGGTGTCCGCCCTGCCCGGGGCCGCCGACCGGGTCGCGGTGCTCTCCGCCGGTCTGATGCCCGGCCTGTCCGGGCTGCTCCCCGCCCACCTCGCCGCGCAGACGCCGGGGGCGCGGCGGATGACCGGGTACGTCGGGGGCCGCGACGGGTTCACGCCCGGCGCCGCCCTGGACTTCCTCGCCGCCGGCACCGCCGAGTACGGCGAGCCGTCGGCCGCGTGGCGCGACGGCGCGCGACGCAGCCGCGCCCTCGCCGCCCGGACGGATGTGCCGGTGCCGTTCTTCGACGAGCCGGTGCTGTTGCAGCCGTACCTCAGCACCGAGACCGAGCGGGTCGCCCGCCGGCTCGGCCTGACCGACGTCGACTGGT
>NZ_JBFAPG010000009.1:0-33977 GCF_040675595.1 Micromonospora sp. NPDC049580 | reverse complement strand
GCGTCCGGCACCGCGGTCTGCGCGTCGGGCTGCCGGGTCTCGGCGGTACGCACCTGCGGCGACTTGTCGTCGGGCGCCTTCACGTCCGGCGCGGTGCTGCCGGTGGCCGCCTCCGGCCTGGCGGTTTCGGTCGCCGCCTCCGGCCTGGTGGTCTCGGTGGGCGTCGGCTCGGCGGCACCGGCCGCTCCCGTCGGCGCGGACGCCCCGTCGCCACCCTTGACCGGGGCCGTGGTGGCCTCGACGGGCGCCGGCTTGGCGGCCTCGGCGTCGGCCTTCGCCTTGTCCGCGTCGGCCTTCGCCTTGGCCGCTGCCTTGTCGGCCTCGGCCTTGCTGCGGATCGGGGTGTTCGGGTCGAAGCCCGGCACCGAGACGTTGTGCTCCTGCGCCAGCCGCAGACCGCGCAGGGTCGGCTCGCCCGGCCCGCCGTCGGCGACCGCGCCGTCGCGCTCGTCGGCGAAACCGGCGAGCTGCACCGCCATCTCCTTGAGCGTGCAGAGCCGCGCGCCGCGCGTCGGCATCGGCCGGCCACCGGCGCGCAGCTCGTCGACCACGCCGACCGCCGTGGACGGATCCACCCGGTCGAAGAAGTCGTAGTTGACGGTCATCACCGGGCCGTAGTCGCAGGCCGCCAGGCACTCGGCGTGCTCCAGCGTGATCGTGCCGTCCGCGGTCGTCTCGTCGTGCCCGACACCCAGGTGCTCGACGAGGGTGTCGTAGACCTCCTGGCCGCCCAGCACGTTGCACATCGTGTTGGTGCAGACGCTGACCAGGAAGTCACCGGTGGGCTTGCGCTTGTACATCGTGTAGAAGGTGGCCACCGCGCCGACCTGGGCCTTGTTCAGCCCGAGCACCTCGGCGCAGAACGTGACCCCGGCCGGGGAGACGTACCCCTCCTCCGCCTGGACCAGGTGCAGCAGCGGCAGCAGCGCCGAGCGGGACCGGTCCGCCGGGTAACGGGCGATGATCTCGCGTGCCCGCTCGCGGGTCTGCTCAGTAAAAACAACGCTCATCGGTCACAACCACCCATCACGGGGTCCAGCGAGGCGCCGCCGGCGATCACGTCGGCGATGAGGCCACCCTCGGCCATCGCCGGGAGGGCCTGGAGGTTGACGAAGCTTGGCTCCCGGTAGTGCACCCGGTACGGCCGGGTGCCGCCGTCGGAGACCGCGTGTACGCCCAACTCGCCGCGCGGCGACTCGATGCCGACGTACACCTGGCCGGGCGGGACCCGGAAGCCCTCGGTCACCAGCTTGAAGTGGTGGATCAGCGACTCCATCGACTGACCCATGATCTTCGCGACGTGCTCCAGCGAGTTGCCCATGCCGTCGACGCCGATGGCGAGCTGCGCGGGCCACGCGATCTTGCGGTCGGCGACCATCACCGGGCCCGGCCGCAGCCGGTCCAACGCCTGCTCGACCAGCTTCATCGACTCGCGGATCTCGGCGAGCCGCACCTGGTAGCGGCCCCACACGTCGCCGTCGGGGTGGGTCGGCACGTCGAACTCGTACGTCTCGTAGCCGCAGTACGGCATGGTCTTGCGCAGGTCCCAGGCGAGCCCGGCCGAGCGCAGCACCGGACCGGTGATGCCGAGCGCCACGCAGCCGGTCACGTCCAGCACCGCGACGTTCTTCGTCCGTTCGAGCCAGATGGGCTGACCGGAGAGCAGGTCCTCGTACTCCTTGAGCTTCTTCGGCATCATCTTCAGGAACTCGCGGATCTTGACGATCGCCTCGTCCGGCACGTCCTGCGCGACACCGCCCGGCCGGACGTACGCGTGGTTCATCCGCAGGCCGGTGATGGTCTCGAAGATGTCGAGGATGTACTCCCGCTCGCGGAAGCCGTACAGCATGATCGAGATCGCGCCCAGCTCCATGCCGGTGGTGGCCAGCCAGACCAGGTGCGACGAGATCCGGTTGAGCTCCATCATCAGCACGCGGATGGTGGTGGCGCGCTCGGTGACGTCGTCGGTGATGCCGAGCAGCTTCTCGACCGCGAGGGCGTACGCCGTCTCGTTGAAGATCGGGGCGAGGTAGTCCATCCGGGTCACGAACGTCGAACCCTGGACCCAGTTGCGGTACTCGAGGTTCTTCTCGATGCCGGTGTGCAGGTAGCCGACGACCGAGCGGGCCTCGCGGACCGTCTCGCCCTCCAGCTCCAGGATCAGTCGCAGCACCCCGTGCGTGGACGGGTGCTGCGGACCCATGTTGACCACGATCCGCTCGTCGTTGATCGGGTCGGTGCCCGAGACGACCGTGTCCCAGTCCCCACCGGTGACGGTGAAGACCCTGCCCTCGGTGGTCTCGCGTTCGGTCGCGTAGTTCGACGTGGTCACTGGTACGACCTCCTGCGGTCCGGCGGCGGGATCTCGGCGCCCTTGTACTCGACCGGCACGCCACCGAGCGGGTAGTCCTTGCGCTGCGGGTGGCCCTCCCAGTCGTCCGGCATGAGGATCCGGGTCAGGTTGGGGTGGCCGTCGAAGACGATGCCGAACATGTCGTACGCCTCCCGCTCCTGCCAGTCCGCCGTCGGGTAGATGGCGGTGACGCTGGGCAGGTGCGGCGACTCGACGGAGACCGCGGCCTCCAGCCGGATCCGACGCCGGTAGGTCATCGAGGTGAGCAGGTAGACCACGTGCAGCCGGCGCTCGTCGGCGCCGAGGTAGTCCACCCCGGACACCGAGGAGCACAGCTCGAAGCGCAGCGCCAGGTCGTCGCGCAGCACCTGGCAGACCTCGGCGATCCGCTCCGGGCGGACGTGCAGGGTCAACTCACCCCGGTCGACGACCACCTTCTCGATCGCGTCGCCGAAGGCCGGGTACGCCTCTTCGAGGGCGTCGCGGACCTCGTCGAAGTAGCCCCCGTACGGCCGGGGCGCCTCCTCGATGGGCTGGCGCTGGCGGACCAGGCCGCCGTAGCCGGACACGTCGCCGGTGCCCTGGTTGCCGAACATGCCGCGCCCCGCCGGGCTGGACGGCGGGTACTCGGCCGGGGCGGTGCCGCTGGCGCCGGCCGGGGTGACCGGCACCGGCACACCCCCGTCGTTGTTCCTGTCGTTCGGTGCGGTCACTTCGGGCCCCTGTGCGCGTGGAGGTGGTTCTGGGCGTTCATCCAGTTCTCGATCCGCAACTGCTCCTCGCGCCCCTCGCGGACCGCCTGGGTCCACTCGGCACGCCGGGCCTTGTCGTTGCGGTACGAGGACGGCATGGAGCCGTACGGCACGACCGGAACGTCGCCGCGCTCCTGGCGGGCCGCCAGCATCTTGCGACCGTTCGGGCCCAGCGGCTCATACATGATCTTCTCGCGGAGCTTGAGGATCGCGTCGATGAGCATCTCCGGCCGGGGCGGGCAGCCGGGCAGGTACATGTCGACCGGCACGACGTGGTCGACGCCCTGCACGATCGCGTAGTTGTTGAACATGCCGCCGCTGCTGGCGCAGACGCCCATGGAGAGCACCCAGCGGGGCTCGGCCATCTGGTCGTAGATCTGGCGCAGCACCGGTGCCATCTTCTGGCTCACCCGGCCGGCCACGATCATCAGGTCGGCCTGCCGGGGCGAGGCCCGGAAGACCTCCATGCCCCAGCGGCCCATGTCGTAGTGCGGACCACCGGCGGCCATCATCTCGATCGCGCAGCAGGCCAGGCCGAAGGTGGCGCCCCACACGGACGACTTCCGGGACCAGTTGACCAGCTTCTCCACCGAGGTGAGCAGGACGCCTGCGGGGAGCTTCTCCTCGATGCCCATCTGACGTTCCTTCCTCAGTCCCAGTCCAGGCCGCCGCGCCGCCACACATAGGCGTACGCGACGAAGACCGCGACGATGAACAGGACCATCTCCACGAAGCCGAAGATCGGCAGAGCGTCGAACGAGACCGCCCAGGGGTAGAGGAAGATGATCTCGATGTCGAAGACGATGAAGAGCATCGCCGTCAGGTAGAACTTGATCGGGAACCGCCCGCCGCCGACCGGCTGAGGGCTGGGCTCGATGCCGCACTCGTAAGCCTCGAGTTTGGCCTTGTTGTATCGACGGGGACCAGCGAAGCGGGCGGCGCCGACAGAGAACAGCGAGAACGCCGCGGCGAGGGCGAACAGCCCGATGATCGGTGCGTAAGGCGAGAGCGACATCGTTTTCTCCTGCTCGTCCTTCCCTGCCCTCGGTGCTTGACGAAAATCACACTATTCACGTCCCTCGCGGTGGCTGCCGGCGGGGGTCGATCTTTGTCGGCGTCGGGGCTGTGACCAGCACCGATGCCGTCGCTCTAGACGGCTGGCGCGGCTTTCGTCATTGCGTTGATGACCCGGTCCATCGCGTCCCCGCCTCGGGGATCGGTCAGATTGGCCAACAACTTGAGAACGAAACGCATCAGCGTCGGGTGGGGCATGCCGTGCTTGGTGGCGATCCGCATGATCTCCGGACGGCCGATCAGCTTCACGAAGATGCCGCCCAGCCGGTAGTAGCCACCGAGCCGGGCCTTCAGCTCGTTCGGGTACGCCATCAGGGCCCGCTCGCGCTCCGGCCCGGCGGGACGCGCGAGGGCCTGCACCGCCACCTCCGCGGCCAGCTCGCCGGACTCCATGGCGTACGCGATGCCCTCGCCGTTGAACGGGTTGACCATCCCGCCGGAGTCGCCGACGAGCAGAACCCCGCGGGTGTAGTGCGGCACCCGGTTGAAGCCCATCGGCAGCGCGGCGCCGAGGATCGGACCGTCGGCGTTGGCCTCGTCGGTCATGCCCCAGTCGGCGGGCGTGTTGGCCAGCCAGTCGGTGAGCAGCCGGCGGTAGTTGGTCTTGCCGAACGCGGACGACGAGTTGAGCACGCCGAGGCCGACGTTGACCCGCCCGTCACCGAGCCCGAAGATCCAGCCGTACCCGGGCAGCAGGTTGTCGCCGCTGTCCTTGCTGCGCAGCTCCAGCCACGACTCCAGGTAGTCGTCGTCGTGCTTGACCGGGGAGTGGTAGTAGCGGCGGACGGCCACGCCGATCGGCCGGTCCTCCCGCTTGGTCAGCCCGAGCGCGAGCGGGAACCGACCGGAGACCCCGTCGGCCGCCACGACCAGCGGGGCGTGGAAGGTGGCGGGCTCCTTGCCGGGCCCCACCTCCGCCTCGACGCCGGTCACCCGGCCGTCGCCGTCGAGCACCGGGCCCAGCACGTTGACGTTGGTCCGCAGTTTGGCGCCGGCCGCGACCGCCCGCTGGGCGAGCAGATCGTCGAAGTCCAGTCGCGTGCGGACCAGGCCGTAGTTGGGGAAGCTGGCCAGCTCGGGCCAGTCCAGTTCCAGGCGTACGCCGCCGCCGATCACCCGCAGGCCGCGGTTGTGCAGCCAGCCGGCCTCGGGCGAAGTGTCCACGCCCATCCGGATGAGCTGGCGCACCGCGCGCGGGGTCAGCCCGTCGCCGCAGACCTTCTCCCGGGGAAACTCGGTCTTCTCCAACACCAACACCCGTACGCCGTGCCGGGCCAGGTGGTACGCAGTCGCCGATCCACCGGGACCGGCGCCAACGACGATGACGTCGGCGTCGTGTTCCACCGCGGTCATTCGCGCCTCCTCCCGCACGCTCGTGAAATGCTTCACAAGCCAGACGGGACGAGTGTATGACCGGCGTCATACCTGCGCAGGATCAGGGGTACCTAACTCGCCGATGTGACAGCCGGCGACCGTCCACAGCAGGCGAGTGTCAGGCCGATCGGGAGGCGTCCAGGCCCGCGTCGACCCGGATCGCCTCCGGCAGATGCTCCCGCAGCGCGCCACCGGCCGCCCGGTCCAGCGCGGCCAGCACCTCGGCGACCACCTGCCGGACGTCCGCCGGATCCGCGCCGGCCAGCGCGCGCAGCTGCGCGATGAGTTCGGCCGCGTCGTCGTCGGTGGCGGCCACCGGGTCCGCCCGGTCTGCTCCGGTCATGCGGACGAGCGTACGGGGCAAAGTGGACTAAAGTCGGATATTCCTGAAACGCGTCGCGGCGTCGCGGCGTGTCCGCGTCTCGGGTCTCCGCGCTACTCGCGGATCCCCCGGTGCAGCGCGACCACGCCGCCGGTCAGGTTGCGCCACGCCACTCGACCCCACCCGGCCGCGGCGACCCGCCCGGCCAGCGCGGCCTGGTCCGGCCAGGCCCGGACCGACTCCGCCAGGTAGACGTACGCCTCGGGGTTGCTGGACACCGCGCGGGCGACCACCGGCAGCGACCGCATCAGGTACGACAGGTAGACCGTTCGGAAGGCCGGGTTGACCGGGGTGCTGAACTCGCACACCACCAGCCGTCCACCCGGCCGGGTGACCCGGGCCAGCTCGCGCAGGGCCGCGTCGGTGTCGTTGACGTTGCGCAGCGCGAAGGAGATGGTCACCGCGTCGAAGCTCGCGTCGGCGAACGGCAGTCGCAGCGCGTCCCCGGCCAGCAGCGGCACCTCGGGACGGACCCGCTTGCCCGCGTACAGCATGCCCAGCGACAGGTCGGCCCCGACCACGTACGCCCCGGACTGGGCCAGCTCGCGCGTCGAGACGCCGGTGCCCGCGCCCACATCGAGCACCCGCTCGCCCGGCCGCAGCCCGAGCGCCGCGCGGGTGGCCCGCCGCCAGAAGCGGTCCTGACCGAAGGAGAGCACCGTGTTGGTCAGGTCGTAGCGCTCGGCCACGCCGTCGAACATCGCGGCGACCTCGTGCGGTTGCTTGTCCAGGCTGGCGCGCTGGCCCTGCGGTGTACGGCTCACCCGCTCCACTCTGCCAGCCACGCTCAAGCCCTCGACCGCTGGGTCCGCGTACCCCATGGCAACCGGGAGCGTCGACGCGGCCGGCGGTGGCGGACGGCCGCGCGGCCCGGCATGCGAAAGGGCGGGGTGGTCGCCCACCCCGCCCTCGCGTCGTGCCTACGTCAGATCGTGCCTATCTCTCAGATCGTGCCGACGTCAGTCGGTCGAGGTCTCGTCGCCCGGGGCGACCAGGACGACCTTGCGCCGGCGGGAGAGCACCAGCAGCGCCCCACCCGCGAGCAGGATCAGACCGCCGATGCCGCCGATCAGGCCGGCCTGCACACCGGTCACCGGCAGCCCACCGCCACCGGAACCACCGCCACCGGTGGTCGGCGACGTGGTCGTGCCCGGCGTCGTCGTGCCGCCCGGCGTCGGAGTCGCCGTCGGGGTGGCCGTCGGCGTCGGGGTCGGCTGCGCGCTCAGGTCGACGAAGACGTCGAACTGCGCGGTGTTGTCCACCTCGTCGGTCTCGGTGAACGCCCGCCGCTGCGCGCTGGAGGCCACCTGCGGCTGCTCCTCGGGGCTGCCCTCAGCGGCCTCCAGGCCGGCGGCCCAGACGAAACCGGGTCGGAGCACCGGCTCGGTCACGTCCGCGCCGACCTTCACCCGCACGTCGGCGGTGTAGAACTGCCCCGGCTTCAGCACCACGCCGGTGTCCTCGCAGTACGCGTTCGCGAACCCACCCAGCGGCTGCTCGACGCAGCTCTCCGGCAGCTCGGCGAAGGTGACGCCGGCCGGGAGGGTGATCCCGTACGCCACGCCGGTCGCCTTGCGGCTGCCGTCGTTGTAGACCGCCCAGTCCAGCGGCGCGGTCTCGCCCCGCTTGACCGGCTTGAGGCCGGACTCGCCCGCCTCGTCGCCGTCCACCGCCACGTCGGCGTAGACGTCCTGCACCCAGGAGGTCAGGTCGTAACCGGGCTTGGCGACGGTGATGTCGTGCCGCACCGTGTTGTCACGCGGGTTGGGGTCGGCGGTGGCCGAGCTGATGGTGACCACCAGCGTGCCGGCGTCACCGCGACCGCCGGTCGAGAAGAGCGGGATGCCGAAGTCCTCGGTGGTGCCGGCCGCCAGATCGCCGAGCAGGCAGGTGAAGGTCGTGCCGGTGAGGTCGCACCCAACCGGGGTGAGCACGCCGACCTTGCGGTTCTTCAGGCCCTTCGTCTCCACGGTGACCCGGACGTCCTTGGCGTCGACCGAGCTGCGGGTGTTGTCGACCTGAAACTTGAACGGCTTCGCCTTGGCCGCCTTGACGCCCTGGGCCAACTCGTAGCTGAGGGGCACCAGGGCCAGGTCAGCCTGGTCGGCGGCCTGCGCCGGGGCGGCAACGGTGGCCAGGCCACCGGCAGCGAGCAGTGCCACGACGCCGATACGAGCCAGCGTCGAGCGGTGGAAGGCTGTCATCAGTCCCCCGGGGTTTAGGGAAGAAGAGAATGAATGGTTGTGGGACCGAGCGGACGTTATCGGAGGTCGATCTCCCCCGCCAGCGTGGCGGACGAATTTCAACCGTCCGGACTGGACCCGGCACACGGTACGGGCGGAATGGTCACCCATCCCGCCCGTACCGCCGTGCGTTATATGAACGACCCTCATGGGCCGATGGAGGACACTCCCTGACCAGCCCATCAGATCACCGTCACCCGGGCGGTCGGGCCGATTCCAGCGATCCGTGCCACCCGCGGTGACGACGGATACGAGGCGGGACGGTAGCGGCCGCCGATCATCTCCACCACCCCCGTGGCGGGCAGCCTGACGGTGCGACGGCGGGGACCACCCGTACCGCCGCCGTTGCCGGGCGGGAGCATGATCCCCGGTCAGCCGAACGGTCGGGGCGGGATCGACCTCAGTTGACCTCGACCAGCGGCAGCGAGCGCCCCGCGCCGCCGCCGGGCAGCGCGATCGAGGAGAAGTGCGAGACCACCCGCTCGTCGGTCGGGTCGTCGGCCGGCGTGTGGAGCACCGCCAAACGGTTGTAGAGGGTGTCCCGCTGGGCCGGGATCCGGTCGGCGGAGCGGATCATGCCGATCAGCTCGTGGAGGTTGGAGCGGTGCCGGGCGCCGGCCGAGGAGATGACGTTCTCCTCCAGCATGATCGAGCCGAGGTCGTCCACGCCCATGTGCAGCGACAACTGCCCGACGTCCTTGCCGGTGGTCAGCCAGGACGCCTGCAGGTGCGGCACCGTCTCGAAGAAGAGCCGGGCCACCGCGACCAGGCGCAGGTATTCCAGGGTGGTCGCCTGGGTGCGGCCCTTGAGGTGGTTGTTCTCCGGCTGGTACGTCCACGGGATGAAGGACCGGAAACCACGGGTGCGGTCCTGCACGTCGCGGATCATGCGCAGGTGCTCGATCCGCTCGGCGTGCGTCTCGCCGGTGCCCATCATCATGGTCGCGGTCGACTCGATGCCCTGCCGGTGAGCCAGCTCCATGACCTCCAGCCAGCGCTCACCCGACTCCTTGAGCGGGGCGATGGCCTTACGGGGGCGCTCGGGCAGCATCTCCGCACCGGCGCCGGCGATCGAGTCCAGGCCGGCGGCCTTGATCCGGGCGATGGCCTCGTCCAGGCTCACGCCGGACACCTTGGCCATGTGCAGGATCTCGCTCGGGCCGATCGAGTGGATGACCAGCTGCGGGTACGCCTGCTTGACCGAGGAGAACAGCTCCTCGTAGTACTCGACGCCGTAGTCCGGGTGGTGGCCGCCCTGGAGCATCACCTGGGTCGCGCCCAGCTCGACCGCCTCGCCGCAGCGACGCAGGATCTCCTCCGTCGGGTGGGTCCACCCCTCGGAGTGCTTCGGCGCCCGGTAGAACGCGCAGAACTTGCACGCCGTCACACAGACGTTCGTGTAGTTGATGTTGCGATCGATCAGGTAGGTGACGATGTTGTCCGGGTAGCGCCGCCGGCGCACCGCGTCCGCCGCCTCGCCCAGCGCGTGGAAGGGCGCCTCGGTGTAGAGCAGCAGAGCCTCCTCGGGCGTGATCCGCCCGCCGTCCGCGCCACGCTGCAGGATGTCGTCGATCTCCCGGCTCACCGTCACGCCTCCGAGCCTACGCCCGCCCCGCGTCCTCTCCCGGACGGGTGCTGACGGCTGTGATGCGCTGCGCACCCCCCGGGTCGGGGGCCAGCCCACCGTGCGGCCGTCCTGACTGCCCCGTCTTTGGGGCAGCTCGACAGGCTCGGTATCGACCGTGGACCGTCCGGCACGCCACACGGTCCGCGAGTCGGCCGTCAGGCGTCGTAGTCGACCGTGAGCCTGTCGGTGGTCGGGCTGGACTGGCAGGTCAGCACGTAGCCGGCGGCCAGCTCGTCGGGCTCCAGGGCGTAGTTGCGGGCCATCGTGACCGCCCCGTCGACGACCTTCGCCTTGCAGGTCGAGCAGACGCCGCCCTTGCAGGCGTACGGCAGCTCGCCGCGCACCTTGAGCGCGGCGTCCAGCACCCGCTCCTCGCGGCCCATCGTGAAGCTCGACGACCGACCGTCCAGCACGATGGTGACGTCCGAACCGGTGCCCGGCTGGTCGACGGGGCGGGCCACCGGCTCCGGTGGCGCGTCGACGTGGAACAGCTCGGTGTGCACCGCCGACTCCGGCAGCCCGCGCGCGGTCAGCACGTCCCGGGCGTCGACCACCATGCCGTACGGGCCGCAGAGGAACCACTCCTCGATGACGTCGCCCGGCACGATGGTGCCCAGCAGGCGCTCCAGCCGTTCGGCGTCGATCCGCCCGGAGAGCAGCGGCGACTCACCCTGCTCCCGGGACAGCACGTGCACCAGGTGCAGCCGGGTGGGGTAGCGGTCCTTCAGGTCGGCCAGCTCCTCGGCGAACATGACCCGGTTGGCCGTGCGGTTGCCGTACACCAGGGTGAAGGTGCTGGCCGGCTCGACGGCCAGGGCCGTCCCGACGAGCGCGAGCACCGGGGTGATGCCGGAGCCGGCGACGACCGCGCCGTAGTGGCGCACCCGGTCCGCCGCGAACGCCGTGGTGAAGGTGCCCAGCGGCGTCATCACCTCGACGGTGTCGCCGCGGCGCAGCGCGCCGCAGGCGAACGCCGAGAACGCGCCGCCGGGGATCTCCCGCACCCCGATCCGCAGCCGGCCGTGCCGGGCCAGGTCGTCAGGGGTGGAGCAGATGGAGTACGACCGCCGCACGTCGTCGCCGTCGTCGGTCACCCGCCGCACGGTGAGGTGCTGACCGGCGCGGAACGCGAACGCCTCCCGCAAATCCTCGGGTACGGCGAAGGTGACCGCGACCGAGTCGTCGGTGAGCCGGTCGACGGCGGCGACCGGCAGCGGGTGGAAGGCCGGCCGGCGGCGGACCGGCCGGGAGATGGTGACTGTCACAGCGCCTTCAGGTGGTCGAAGGGTTCGGAGCAGGAACGGCAGCGCCACAACGCCTTGCACGCGGTCGAGCCGAACCGGCTGACCTGCTCGGTCTCCGGCGACCCGCAGAGCGGGCAGCGGACCGCGAGGGTCAGCGCCACCACGCCGGGGGCGGGCGCCGGCGACGGCGGGGCGATCCCGGCGGCGGCCAGCTTGGCCCGCCCGACATCGGAGATCCAGTCGGTGCTCCACGCTGGGCTGTAGACCGTCCGCACCTCGGCGTCCGGATAACCGGCCGTGGCCAGCGCGCGCCGGACGTCGGCCCGGATCACGTCCATGGCGGGGCAGCCCGTGTACGTCGGGGTGATGGTGACGGTGACCCGGCCACTGGCCCGGTCCTCCTCGACCGCGCGCAGGATCCCCAGCTCGTCGATGGTGATCACCCGGATCTCCGGGTCCACCACGCTCGCCGCCGCCATTCGCGCGTCGGTCACCACTGCGCCCCGGGGTGGGCGCGGTGCAGCACCTGCATCTCGGCCAGCAGGTACGACAGGTGCTCGGTGTGCACGCCAGCCCGCCCGCCCGTCGGAGCCCAGCCGCGCTCCGGGCGGGTGAGCGTCGCCTCGGCCAGCACCGGGCCGACGGTCTCGTCGAACGCCGCCCGCAGGCCCGCCGGGTCGACCGGCGCCGCCGGGTCCGCGGCGAACAGCTCGTGGGTGTACGGCCAGACGTGGTCGACGGCCTCCTGCATCCGGCGGTGCGACTCCTCGGTGCCGTCGCCGAGCCGCCTGACCCACAGCGCGCCGTGGTCCAGGTGGTACGCCGACTCCTTGCGCGCCTTCGCGCCGATGGCGGCCAGCCGCTCGTCCGGGCAGGACGCGAGCGCGGTGTAGAGCGGCAACTGGTACGCCGCCAGGAAGAACAGCTTCGCCATGGTCACCGCGAAGTCGCCGTTGGGCAGCTCGACCAGCAGCACGTTGCGGAACTCGCGGTCGTCACGCAGATACGCCAGCGCGTCCTCGTCCCGACCGGCCTCCTCCAGCTCACCCGCGTACGACAGCAGCAGCCGGGCCGCGCCGAGCTGGTCGAGGGCGATGTTGGCGAGCGCGATGTCCTCTTCCATCTCCGGCGCGCGGGTCGTCCACTCGGCCAGCCGCTGCGCGGCGATCAGCGCGTCGTCGCCGAGGGCGAGGGCGAGGGCGAACGGCCCGCTCACAGGTGTGCCACCCCGTCCGGCACCTCGTAGAAGGTGGGATGGCGGTAGACCTTGTCGGCGGCCGGGTCGAAGAAGGCGTCCTTCTCGTCCGGGCTGGACGCGGTGATCGCGCCCGCCGGCACCACCCAGATCGACACGCCCTCCTGTCGGCGGGTGTAGAGGTCGCGGGCGTTGCGCAGGGCCAGCTCGGCGTCCGGGGCGTGCAGGCTGCCGACGTGGGTGTGCGACAGCCCGCGCCGCGCCCGCACGAAGACCTCCCACAGAGGCGAGTGCTCGTTGCTCACGCGGCCACCTTCTCCCTCTTGTCCGCTCGCTTGGCGGCGTACGCCGCGGCGGCCTCGCGTACCCATGCGCCGTCGGCGTGGGCGGCCCGGCGGTGCGCCATCCGCTCCCGGTTGCACGGCCCGTTGCCCTTGATGACCTGCATCAGCTCGTCGTAGTCGGGCTGGCTGTAGTCGTACGCCTGCCGTTCCTCGTTCCAGCGCAGGCCGTCATCGGGAATGCGCAGCCCGAGGATCTCCGCCTGCTGGACGCACATGTCGACGAAGCGTTGGCGCAGGTCGTCGTTGGAGAAACGCTTGATCTTCCAGGCCATCGACTGGGCGGAGTGGGTGGAGTCGCCGTCCGGCGGGCCGAACATGGCCAGCGACGGGTACCACCAGCGGTCCACGGCGTCCTGGGCCATGGCCTTCTGTGCCGGGGTGCCGTGCGCCAGGGTGTGCAGGATCTCGTAGCCCTGGCGCTGGTGGAACGACTCCTCCTTGCAGACGCGGATCATCGCCCGCGCGTACGGGCCGTAGGAGCACCGGCACAGCGGCACCTGGTTGACGATCGCCGCGCCGTCCACCAGCCAGCCGATCGCGCCCACGTCCGCCCAGGTCAACGTGGGGTAGTTGAAGATCGAGCTGTACTTCTGCTTACCGTCGAGCAGCAGCTGGACCAGTTCGTCGCGACTGATGCCGAGGGTCTCGGCGGCGGCGTAGAGGTAGAGACCGTGGCCCGCCTCGTCCTGGACCTTGGCCAGCAGGATCGCCTTGCGCTTGAGCGAGGGCGCCCGACTGATCCAGTTGCCCTCCGGCTGCATGCCGATGATCTCGGAGTGGGCGTGCTGGGCGATCTGCCGGATCAACGTCCGGCGGTACGCCTCGGGCATCCAGTCGCGCGGCTCGATCTTCTGCTCCGCGTCGACCACCTCGGTGAAGTACGCGGCCAGGTCCTCGTCCGGTGCGGGACCGCCGCGGCGCTCGCGCGCGGCGGCGGCACGCAGCTCCGCCTCGGCGGCCTCGACCTCGCCGAGCAGGCCCGCGCCGGGCGCGTCGTCCGGTGCGTCGCCGGGGGCGGAGAAGTCGTTGCCATACATGTCGACAAGTGTTACAGCTTGCGCCCCAATGCACTAGGGGGTGTAACAGGAAACCCGAGTCACGTTCCGTCACCGATGGGCAGTTCCTGGTTACGGGTCGTGACCCTGGCTCCTATGACTTGGGTCACGGGAAGAAGGTGAAACCTCTCAGAAGCGGCATACCATCGGGATTTTTCACCGATTTCGTACGTTGCCTGGTGTCGAGCTCTGGTGCCCGGCCCCTGCGGACGTAGACTTCTGCCGGTCACACGATCGGCTGCCCCCACGCCGTCTCCACAGAGGCCACCGCCCCCGGCCTTGGCGCACGCACCGGTCGCCCCGGACAACGAAGCCGGTCCCCCGGCCCTGACATCTGGAGCTCACCCAACTCATGCGATCTCGCGTGACCATGGTGTTCGCCATCGTGGCGGTTCTTCTCGGTGGCGTCCTGCTGGTCCCCACCGCGTACGCCCGACTCTCCACCGACGACAGCGGTGGTGGAGGCGGCGGTGGCGGCGCCAGCGTCGCCGCGCCCGCGCCCACTCCGCCGCCACCGCCCACGCTGGCCGCCGGCCGGGTGTCGGTGAGCTTCAAGGGCGAGTTTTTCTCGTGGGCGTTGATGGACCGGCAGACCGGCAAGATCTCCGGCTCGTCGAACATGGCCTCGACCAGCTCCACCGAATCGATGCTCAAGGCGTGGATCGTCTCGGACTATCTGCGGCAGCTCAAGGACCGGGAACCGCCGGCGAACCTGAAGAAGGCGGCCAGCCTCGCCATCCGCAACAGCGACGACGACGCGGCCAACGCGGTCTACAAGGCCGCCGGCGGCTCGTACGCCGTGCCGCCCGGCGGGCAACCCGGGCCGGTCGTCAAGCGCGCGATCAGCATCTGCGGTCTGACCGACACCAAGCGCGGCAACGTCCCGAAGTACGAGGGTTGGTGGAGCTTCACCCGCATGTCCCCGCGGGACGCCGTCCGGCTCGGTGACTGCATCGCCGACGGCAAGGCCGCCGGCCCCAAGTGGACGAAGTGGGTGCTCAGCGAGATGAGCCAAGTCAAGGGCACCACCGCAGCCAAGGACCAGAAGCTCAAGTCCGGCGGTGGCCGCTGGGGGATCATCAACGGTCTGCCCAAGTCGATCACCGCGCAGGGGCCGGTCAGCATCAAGAACGGGTGGACCGCGATCAACTACGACGGCAACTGGCACGTCAACTGCCTCGCCGTCAACGGGAAGTGGAGTCTCGCGGTGATGCTGCGTTACCCGATCAAGAACGGTCTGGACTACGGCGCGCAGGTCTGCGCCAGCGTGGCCACCCAACTGGTCACCCCGCAGCCGGGCGCCGCGCTCAAGGTGCCGCAGCAGCCGGTCGGAAAGCTCTGATGGCCGGCAACCGGCGGGCCGACCGGCGCGGTGCGGGCGAGACCTCGCCGCTGCGCCTGATCGCTGTCGCGGTCATCCTCATCGGGTTGGTGCTGGTGTCGCTACGGCTCCTGCCCGGGTCGCCGTTCGAGTCGTCCGCGGCCGCCACGTGGGGTGACTCCGAGGCGACTACCAGCGACCGGTCCACCGGAGCGGCCACCGACCGCAGTGCCCGTCAGCCCTCCCCGCCGTCGCCGAGCCCGAGCCCCTCGCTGGCGCCGCTGCCGTTCCAGGCCAAGGACCTCAACCTCGACATCCAGGGCTGGTACTCCTGGAGCGTGCTCGACCGCCGGACCGGAAAGATCATCGGTTCGAAGAACATGGGCGAGACCAGCACCACCGCCTCGATGATCAAATCCTGGATCGTCGCCGACTATCTGCGTCGCGCCGCCGACGCCGGCCAGACGCCGAGCGACGCGAAGCTCGCCGACGCCACCCGGATCATCCGGGACAGCGACAACACGCGGGCCGAGCAGTTCTACAACTCGGTCGGCCGGGACGCCTCTATCAAACGACTGATTTCCATGTGCAAGCTGACCGACAGCAGCGTCGCCCCCGACAAGGGGTGGTCCCGCACGGCCCTCTCCCCCCGCGACACCGCCCGCCTGGGCAACTGCATCGCCACCGGCACCGCCGCCGGGCCGAAGTGGACCAAGTGGCTGCTCAACGAGATGAAGCTCGTCCGCGGCGCCGGTGACTTCGGCATCCGCAAGGCGTTCCCGGCCGCCGAGCAGAAGCAGATCGCCATCAAGAACGGGTGGATCGACCGGACCGCGGAGCAGGAGATGCACATCAACTGCCTGGCCATCGGGGACACCTGGACGATGGGCGTGATGGTCAAGTACCCGATCGGCATGGGCTACGACTACGGCATGAAGAACTGCGAGAAGATCACCGAGGCACTGCTGCGCCCCGGCACCTGATCACGCGCCGACCGCTGTTGGTCGGCGCGCCTCGGCGCTCGGGGCGGTCGGCTCGGCGCAGGCGCGGCTCGTCGCGGCGGTCGGCTCGGCCGGCTGCTCAGCCGGCGAAGAACTCCGGGCCACCGTCGGGCAGCGCCGGGACCTCGCCGAGCGCGGCTACCCGCCGGGCGAACTCGCGCAGCCCGGCGACCTGCCGCTCGCCGAGCGAGAAGTCCAGGATCCGGAAGTACGTGGCCAGCGTCGCGGCGTCGAACGCCTCCCAGCGCGCTGCCGCCTCGGCGACCTGATCCAGCTCCGAGAGGCAGAGGTCGCGCGAGCGAAGGAACGCCTCGTGCACCTCCTTGACCAGGCCCGGGTGTGCGGCGGCGAAGTCGCGGCGGACCGCCCAGACGGCGAAGACCATCGGCAGCCCGCTCCATTCCCGCCAGGCCTGTCCGAGGTCGGTCACGGTGAGGCCCCGCAACGGCGCCTCGTGGTAGGCCCGAAGCGCCACATCCCCGATCAGCACCCCGGCGTCGGCTTCCAGCAGCATCTGGGTCAGGTCCGGAGGGCAGCGGAAGTAGTCGGGCCGCACGCCGTACCGCTCGGCGAGCAACAACTGCGCGAGCATGACCCCGGTCCGCGAGGTCGAGCCGAGCGCCACCCGGGCGCCGTCCAGCTCGGCGAGGGGACGGGTGGAGACCATGTTGACCGAGAGCACCGGCCCGTCGCTGCCCACCGCGAGGTCCGGCAGGAGAAGCAGCTCGTCGGTGTGCTTCAGGTACTCCATCAGCGTGATGGGGCCGATGTCGAGGTCGCCGGCGACCAGCGCCGCGCTCAGCCGGTCCGGCGAGTCCTTGTGCAGGTCCACGTCGAGCAGGGTGCCCGAGCGCATCAGCCCCCAGTAGATGGGCAGGCAGTTCAGGAACTGGATGTGCCCGACCCGCGGGCGTGCGACGCGCTCAGCCATGACCCGACCGTATCCCCGGCCTCCGGTCAGGGCCCGGCGGGCCGGCCCGGAGTGGCCAACCCCGCATCCGTCCCACCCGGTCGCAGAGCCTCCGATCCCGTCGTTTCCTCGCACTCGGGGCCGGTGGACTGCGGGCGTACCGGTCCGGCAGTCGTGTCACGCCCCGGTCCGGCCGACTGCTCGCGTACCGGCCTGCGTACCGCCCGGGCGACGACCGGCACGAACACCAGCACCACCAGGAGCCCGGCCGCTCCGGCCCCCGCGATCAGTGGCCGGGGCGCGACACCGGTGAGCAGCGCGCCGCCGATCAGGTAACCGCCCATCGAGCCGCCCTGCACGGCCGCGCCGTAACTGGCGTACGCCCGGGCGCGCATCCCCGGCGGCACGCGGCGAGCGGTGAGAAGGTTCGCGAAGACGTTCTCCGCGCCGTTGGCCGCGCCGGCCACCAGCCAGAGTGGCACCAGCAGAACCGCCGCTGGCACCGTCGCGGCCAGCAGCACCATCGAACTGCACCCGGCCAGCGTGATCAGCACTCCGTGGACCAGCGCAGCGTCGTCGTCGAGCCGGCGCGCGAGCCGCGCCGCCAGCCAGCCGGCGGGCAACATCCCGGCCATCCAGGCGGCGCCAACGAGGCCGTACGTGGTGGCAGACCCCTTCAGCGTCTCCCGAATGAAGAAGACCTCGATCACGTTGATGCCGCCGATCGCCGCGATCACCACGGCGGTGCTGACCACCATGACAAGCATCAGCGGATCCCGTCGAAGCCGCCAGCCCTGGCCCGTACCACCCGGATTGACCCGGCTGCCCTGGCCTCCCACCCGGACCTGCTCCGCCGGGCCGGCCTGGTCCGCACGGCCGGCCTGGTCCGCGGTGGGCCGTCGGCCGCCGCGACGGGTCCGCAGCAGCAGGCCCGCGACCACGAGCGCGAGGTAGGTCGCGGCGTCGACCAGCAGCGGTACGCGGGTGCCGAACTGCCCCACCAGCAGGCCGGCCAGCACCGGGCCGCCGAGCGCGCCGAGGGAGACGGCGGTCTGGCTGATCGCGCTCGCGCGTGGCAGGTCGGCCGGGCGGACCATCGCCGGGAGCAGCGCCGCCAGGCAGGGCTGGGTGACCGCGAGCCCGCAGGCGAGCAGCGCGACGAGGACCACGACCACTATCGGGTCGTCGGCGACGGCGAGTAGCACGCAGATCGCGGCCTGCGCCGACCCGATGGTCACCAGCAGGGTACGACTGTCCACCCGATCGGCGAGCCGTCCGGCGAGCGGGGCCAGCACCACCAGGGGCAGAGTGGCCGCGAGCAGTAGTCCCGACACGGCCAGTCCGCCGGCACCCGCGCCCTGCAGGGCCAGCGCGAGCGCGGTGGCGGCGAGAAAGTCGCCACCGACCGTGGTGCCGCGGGCCGCGCTGGCGAGCCACACGTCCGACCAGCGCGACGCCTCAGTTGTGAAGGACATACTTCGAAAATAATCCTTCACAACTGATCGACACAACCCCCCGCTACGCCAGCGGCACCGTCCGGTACTGAACGGCGACGGAACGAGCACCAGGCGGCGCGGCGGCGCGCCGTCGAGGGTGGTACGGCCTGAGCAGCGTCATGACCGCCTCGTTCAGATCGGCCAACTCGTCTGCCGTGAGCAGCAGCAGCGTGTCGTTGAACAGCGCCACGTCGTACCACTCGGCGGGCTCGTCACCGGCGCGCCGCAACCAGTCCCGGGTCCGCTCCATCGCACGAGCGGCGTGCGCCTCCACCAGCGCCTGCTCGGCGGCACGCGCGTCCGGACCAGCCTCGCGGCCCGCGTCGACCAGCCAGCCGACACCCGGCGTACGCCACACCCGCTCGCGCGCGTCGCCCCGGCTGGGCGCCTGCTCGACCAGGCCGAACTTCGCCAGCGCCCGCAGGTGATAGCTGGTGGCGCTCGGCGACAGCCCGGCGATTTCCGCGCACTCGGTGGCGGTTCCGCCACCCTCGCGGCTACTCAGGTATTCGATGATCGCGATCCGGGCCGGATGGGCCAACGCCCGCATCACCTGCGGATCGCTGATCGTCTTCCGACGCGGCTCGGGACGGGCCTCGGTCATGCCCCCATGATCCTGGCCGTCCGGCCGACCCGCCATCAGCCCGGCGTTCCGCGCCGCCGCGACCGTGGACCGCATCCGGCCCGGCTGCACGACGAAGCAGATGCGTCGACCACCGCCGCCCTGGCGGATGACGGCCGCATGGTCGGTCTGCTCGACGGCGAAAGTGTCGTACAGGTGTTCTATTGTCGTTCCATGTTGAAGGCGTTGACGCAGGCGGCGGGTGCCGTCGACGACTGCGCCGAAGCCGCGCTGTGGGCTCTCTCCGACGATGAGCTGCTCGCGTCCCTCGATGCGGCACACGTGGTGACGCAGCGTCTGGCGACCGTCCAGCTCGCTCTGGTGCGCGAGCTGGACGCTCGTGGTCTCGCCGTCGCCCAAGGGGCATCGTCCACCGCCGTCTGGCTGCGGGAGCGGCTGCGGCTCTCCGGCCGGTCGGCCCGGCAGATGGTCCAGCTCGCCGCCACCATCGACGCCGCCCCGCCAACGGTGCGCGACGCTCTGCTCGACGGCAGCCTCACCGTGGAGCAGGGCCGGGTGGTCGCGGAGACGGTCGCGGCCCTGCCGGTCGCGGCCGGGCCCGAGGTAACAGACAAGGCCACCGAGCTGTTGATCTCCTGGGCCGATCGCTTCGATCCGACCATCCTGAGTCGCCTCGGGGAGCGCGTCCTCACGCACGTCGCGCCGGATCTGGCCGACCAGGCCGAGCTGGCGGCCCTCGACCGGGCCACCCAACGGGCGGAGACTCGCCGGCACGTCACCCTCTCCGAGCCAAAGGACGGGCAGGTCCGCCTCACCGGAAACCTCGACACCGAGACCGCGAGCCTGCTGCGCGAGGCCATCGATCCGCTCTGCGCCCCAGCCGGTGAGCACGACGACCGCAGTCCCGGCCAACGCCGGGCGGACGCACTCGGCGAGATCTGCCGGCTGGCACTGCGCACCGGCCACCTACCCGACAACGGCGGAGATCGGCCGCAACTGGTGGTCACCATGTCGCTCGACGCGCTGGTCAACGACGTGGGCGCGGGCACCCTGGAGACCGGTGCGCGCCTCACGCCGGGCGCGGTCCGGCGCCTGGCCTGCGACTCTGCCGTGCTGCCGGTCGTGTTGGGTGGCAACAGCCAGATCCTGGACGTCGGACGTCAGCGCCGGCTCTTCACCGGTCCCCTGCGGCGCGCGTTGGTGCTGCGCGACGGTGGGTGCGCCTTCCCCGGCTGCGACCGGCCGCCGCGATGGTGCGATGGTCACCACGTCCGCCACTGGGCCGACGGCGGCACGACGACGCTGAGCAACGCGGTCCTGCTGTGCGGCCACCATCACCGGCTCCTTCACCAGGGTGACTGGACCGTCCGCATCGCAGCGGACGGCAGACCCGAATTCCTCCCGCCCGACTGGATGGACGCGCTCCGCACCCCCCGTCGCAACCTCTACCACCAGCGCTGCTGAGTCCCGCGAGCCTCACCCATCGCGAACCGACCAAGCCCAGCGACCAAGCCCGGCGGCCGGATCGCCCCGCCCGCGACGTACCGGGCCCCGCAACACCAGAGACGCGGGCGATGATCTCGGGTCGCGGTGCGCGTCCGCCGCTACGTCGTCATGCGCCACGCCAGCCTGAACGGGTGGTCCGGTCGGTAATTCGGTGGAAGGGGTCATCGGAAGGGCGTAGGGTTGCAGCCCGCTTGACGGCCGAGGTGAGCTGCACCGGAACGGACGTCACCGCGCCGGGCGGGCGGCCATCCGCCACCGGACACGCGAGCGCGCAGCAGATGTGAACGATGGGACGTCAGCATGCCCGCACCTGACCTGGACACCCACCCCGACACGGATCTGGTCGCCGAACGCGCCCATCTGGCCACCTCGCGCGCGGCGCTCCGCCGGATGCGGGAGCGGGCCGAAGCCCTCTTCTCGACGGGTGACCAGGTGGCCGGCGACCCGTACGCGGCGGAGATGCTCGGCCGTACGCTGGCCCGCCGCGTGGCCGAACTGGCCGACGACCCCACCACACCGCTGTTCTTCGGCCGCCTCGACTTCGGTGAAACCCCGAGCGGCGAGAAGACGGCCACCGGACTCACGACCAGCGCCACCACGACCAACGCCGGCAGCACCAGCAGCGCAGCCACCACCAGCAGCACGACCATCACCAGCGCCGGCGTAGGAGGCGGAGGCACCGGAGGCGGCAGCGGCAGCAGAGGCGGTGCCGGCAGCAGCGGCAGCGGCGGCACCGGTGCCGGCAGCAGCGGCAGCGGCAGCGGCAGCGGCAGCGGCGGCGGCGGTGCCGGCAGCAGCGGCGGCGGTGACCATGACGGTCGGCGGTATCACGTCGGGCGGCGGCATGTGACCGACGAGCACGGCGAGCCGCTGGTGCTGGACTGGCGGGCGCCGGTCTCCCGGTCGTTCTACCGGGCCAGCGCGCGCGATCCGCAGGGTGTGGCGGTCCGGCGGCGGTTCGGGTTCAGCAACGGGGTCTTGACCAGTTTCGAGGATGAGCGGCTGGACCGGGGCGAGGAACTGGGCACGTCCAGTCGGATTCTCACCTCCGAGATCGAGCGACCGCGCGTCGGGCCGATGCGCGACATCGTCGCCACGATTCAGCCGGAGCAGGACGAGCTGGTTCGGGCCGACCTGGCCGACTCAATCTGCGTGCAGGGGGCGCCGGGCACCGGCAAGACGGCGGTCGGCCTGCATCGGGCCGCGTACCTGCTCTATCTGCACCGCGAGCGGCTGCGGCGGGCGGGTGTGCTGATCGTGGGCCCGAACAGGGCGTTCCTGTCGTACATCGCGGCGGTGCTGCCGGCGCTCGGTGAGGTCGAGGTCGAGCAGGCCACCGTGGAGGAGCTGATCTCACGGGTACCGGTGCGGGCGGTGGAGGCGCCGGCCGTGGCCGCGCTCAAGCACGATGCGCGGATGGCGAGCGTCCTGCGGCGCGCGGTGCAGACACAGATCGGTACGCCGGCCGACTCGATCACCGTGTCGGACGGTTCGTTCCGATGGCGGATCGGGCTGGAGCCGCTGCACCGGATCGTCGAGGAGACCCGTCGCGAGGGGCTGCCGTACGGCACCGGCCGGGAGCGGGTCCGGGCACGCGTGGTGAGTCTGCTGCAACGGCAGGCCGAGGCGCGGCGAGCGGAGTCGCCCGGCGACGCGTGGCTGCGCCGGATGAGCCGGTGCCGGCCGGTGGTGGACTTCCTGGACGCGGTCTGGCCGGCGCTCACCCCGGAAGGGCTGGTGCACGGCCTGCTCTCCGACCCGGCCCGACTCGCCGCCGCGGCGGACGGGTTGCTCAGCGACGCCGAGCAGGCGCTGCTGGTCTGGGCGAAGCCGGCCCGTACGCCGAAGGCCGCCCGCTGGACCGCCGCCGACGCGGTGCTGGTCGACGAGGCTGCCGGGCTGCTGGAGCGCCCCTCCGGATTCGGGCACGTGGTGGTGGACGAGGCTCAGGATCTCTCTCCCATGCAGTGTCGGGCCATCGCCCGCCGCAGTGAGCACGGCTCCGTCACCTTGCTCGGTGACCTCGCGCAGGGCACCGCGCCGTGGGCGGCGACCGACTGGCGGGAGTCCCTGACCCACCTCGGCAAGCCGGACGCCGTGGTGGTTCCGCTGACAATCGGTTTCCGGGTGCCCGCCGCGGTGGTCGCGTTCGCCAACCTGCTGCTGCCGGCGCTGGCGGTGGACGTACCGCCGGCCGAGTCGCTGCGTCACGACGGCGGCCTGGATGTGCGTACCGTGGCCGATCTGACCGCCGCGACGGTGGCCGAGGTACAGGCGGCGCTCTCGCACGACGGTTCGGTCGGTGTGATCGCCGCGGACGACGCGGTCGACGAGCTGCGCGCGGCGCTGGCCGCCGCCGGCGTCGCCACCGCGACCGCCGACGACGTCGCCGCCGCGGAGCGGGTCACCGTGGTGCCCGCGACGCTGGTCAAGGGTCTGGAGTACGACCACGTGGTGGTGGTCGAGCCGGCCGCGATCGTCGCGGCCGAACCACGCGGGCTGCACCGGCTGTACGTGGTGCTCACCCGCGCGGTGTCCCGCCTCTCGGTGCTGCACCGCGAACCGCTGCCCGCGCCACTGCTGTCCGCGCCGCCGCAGACACCGTCGCAGACCGCACCACGGGAGTCGGCACCGCTGTAGGCCGCGCTGTCCCCGGCGGCGATGCCGCAGGCCACGGCCAGCTCGCCGGTGCTCGCGGCAGGTCGAGCGGGTCAGCGGCCGGTGAGTGCGGCGGCGAGCTCGCGCAGTGGCGTGCCAGGCTCGGCGATCGGCACCGTGAACGCCAGCCACGAGCCGTCGGTGAACTCGATCCGGAGCCGCTTCGGGTTGAGCCGGTGCCAACCCACCCGGGCGTCGGCCACCGCGGGCCGGGGCACGGACCAGACGATCCGGGTTTCGGCCGCGGCCCGCAGTTCGTCCGGCTCGACGAGGTCGGTCAGCCGCGCCTGGTAACTGATGCCGGCCCTCCTCTGTGTCCTGTGCCACTGTGTCCGGTGCGACGGATCAGCCACTGACGAGTCCCACCGTAGGCGCCAAGCGCCGCTGTCGGGTACCCGCCAGCGGAGCGGGGCACACGACTTCAGCTTTGCGCCGTAAAGTTGTTTGCGTGGAACAGGACGATGATCGACCCCCCGCCGACGCCGCTACGGCACTCCAACTGATCCGTGACCAGCGGGCGGCCACAGTCTCACGGCTGGAACCCGACGCCCGGCTGCTCTACTGGCCGTGGGGCGTGGCCTGGCTGGTCGGCTTCGGGCTGTTCTTCCTGCGCTACTCCCCGGGTGGCCGGGTGCTGGTCCGGTTGCCCGACTGGCTGCCCCTGACCGCGCTCTTCGTCCTGCTGGTGGCCGCCGGCGCGATCCAGGCCGTGGCCGGCGCGCGGGCGTACGGCCAGGTGACCGGGGACTCGGCCCAGCGCGGCCGCTGGTACGGGTGGGCCTGGGCCCTGGGCTCGGTGAGCGTGTACGCGGCGGTCGGTCGGGTCTCGGACCACCTGCCGCACGATTTGGCGGCGCTGCTCTGGTCCGCGGCCGCCGTGGGGCTGACCGGGGCGTTGCACATGGCCGGCGGCGCGATCTGGCTGGACCGGGACCTGTTCCGGCTCGGCGTCTGGATCAGCGTGATCAACGTGGTCGGCGCGATCGCCGGGCCGGGTTGGCACGCGCTTGTCGTCTCGGTGGCCGGCGGGGTCGGGATCCTGATCGCCGGAGCCATCGCCCGACTGCGACAGCGACGGCGGTCATGACCGACCTCGACCCGGTCATCCACGCCCAGGCGCGGCTGCGGGTCGTCGCCGCGCTCTCCGCGCTCGGCGACGGGGACCGGATCACGTTTCCACGACTCCAGGAACTGCTCGCGATGACCGCCGGCAACCTCTCCGTCCACCTGCGCAAGCTGGAGGACGCCGGGTACGTCGAGATCAGCAAGACCCATCGTGGACGTACCCCGGCCACCCTGATCCGGCTCAGCCGGCGGGGCCGGCTGGCGTTCGAGGAGTACACCGAAGCCATCCGCACCCTGCTCGATCCCTCCCAGCTCGGCCCCACCCCGTCGAAGGAGCAGTCATGACCCTCGCCCGCGCCGACCAGGCCAGCCGCCGGTACGGCGACGTCCTCGCCCTCGACCGCGTCGACCTGGAGGTCCGGGCCGGCGAGCTCGTCGGCCTGCTCGGTCCCAACGGCGCCGGCAAGAGCACCCTGATGAACCTCCTGGTCGGTCTGCGTCGACCCAGTTCGGGCCGGGTCGAGTTGTTCGGCCGCGACCCCCGCGACCCGGCGTCCCGACGGCAGATCGGCGTCACGCCGCAGGAGACCGGCCTGCCGGGCACGCTGCGCGTCGGCGAGGTCGTCGACTTCGTCTCCGCGCACTACCCCGACCCGGTGCCCCGGGATGAGCTGCTCGACCGCTTCGGCCTGGGCGACCTCGCCCGGCGGCAGACCGGCGGGCTCTCCGGCGGCCAGCGTCGCCGGCTGGCCGTGGCGCTGGCGTTCGTCGGCCGGCCCCGGCTCGTGCTGCTCGACGAACCGACCACCGGTCTGGACGTCGAGGCCCGGCACACCCTGTGGGACGCGATCCGCGCGTTCCACACCGACGGCGGAACCGTCCTGCTGAGCAGCCACTACCTGGAGGAGGTGGAGGCGCTCGCCCACCGCGTGGTGGTGATCGGGCAGGGTCGGGTGCTCGCCGACGACACCGTCGAGGCCGTCCGCGGCATCGTCGGCGTACGCCGGGTCAGTCTGGTCGCCGACGAGCTGCCCGAACTGCCCGGCGTCGTACGCGCCGAACGGATCGACGGACGCCTGCACCTGCTCACCACCGACGCCGACGAACTGGTCCGGGCGCTGGTCGGCTCCCGAGCGGCGTTCACCGACCTGGAGGTGCGGCCCACCTCGCTGGAGGAGGCGTTCCTCGCCATCACCAGCGGGACGGGCAGCCAGGAGCAGGCCCACGTCGCCGCGCAGTCCACCCCCGACGACCCCGCCACCACCGCCGCTGCCGGCGGCCGACCCACCACCGTCTGAGGAGGCGCACCGTGCAGCTCGCCCTGGTCCACGCCCGCTACCAACTTCTGGAGATCATCCGGATCCCGGTGGCCGTCTTCGGCAGCGCCTTCTTCCCCGCCGCCGCCATGATCTTCTTCGTGGTGCCGTTCACCGGTGACGACGCGGTCGGCGCCACCTTCGCCACCGCGTCGATGGTCACCTTCTCGGTGATGAGCGCCAACATCTTCCAGTACGGCGTCGGTGTCGCCGAGGACCGCGACCAGCCGTGGAACCCGTACACCCGGACCCTGCCGGCCGGACCCGCGCCCCGCTTCGCGGGCCGGGTGCTGGCCGGCCTCGCGCTGACGTACCTCTCGCTGATCCCGGTCGTGGTGATCGGCGCGACGCTGACCCCGGCCCGGGTCACCCCGCTGGCGTTCCTGCTGACCGCCGTCACGGTGGCCGTCATCTCGGTGCCGTTCACGCTGATGGGGCTCGCCATCGGCTACTCGCTGCCCAGCAAGGCGGCGATCGTGGTGGCGCAGGTCGTCTTCCTGCCGCTCGCGTTCGGCGGCGGGCTGCTCTCCGCCCCGGGAGACGCGCCCGGGTTCATCGAGACGATCGCGCCGTTCCTGCCCACCCGGGGCGCGGCCGAGCTGATGTGGTCGGCGGTCGGCGACTACCCGGTCGAGCCGCTGGCGCTGATCATGCTCGGTGTCTGGGTCGTGCTGCTCGCCTCCCTCGCTGCCTGGGCGTACCGACGGGACGAGGGTCGCCGGTTCAGCTGACGATTCGCACGTTTTTGCCCCGTGCCACAGCGGGACGGTGCCAGGATTCCGGCAGGGGGGCCGCCCGTGGCCGCCGGCCGAGAGGGGTCTTGACGTGAGCACCGTCCCGCCGGGTACGCCGTGCTGGGCCGACCTGGCCACCCCGGACCTGACCGACGCGCGGCGCTTCTACCCCGAACTGTTCGGCTGGACCGGACGGGTGACACCGGAACCCGAGGCGGGCGGTTACACAGTCTTCCTGCTCGACGGCCGGCCGGTGGCCGGTGCCGGCCCGCCGGCCATCCCCGACCAGGTGCCGATCTGGTCGACGTACGTCGCCACCGACGACGCGGAACTGGTCGCCGGCCGGGTCGAACGGGCCGGCGGGCAGGTCGTGGTGCCGCCGTTCGAGGTCTTCGACCGGGGCCGGATGGCGGTGTTCGCCGACCCGGCGGGCGCCACGTTCAGCGTCTGGCAGCCGCTGACGATGCCCGGTGCCGAGGTGTTCAACGTGCCCGGCGCGATGAGCTGGAACGAACTGGTCACCCCCGACCCGGAGGGCGCGAAGGTCTTCTACGAGCTGGTGTTCGGCTGGCAGCCGGACGAGCAGCAGGTCGGGGCGATGACGTACACGGCATGGCGGCTCGGCGCGCGGATCGTCGCCGGCATGATGCCGCCGCTGGGCGAGGGCTACCCGGCCGACCTCCCGGCGTACTGGACGGTGTACTTCGCGGTGACCGACGCGGACGCCGCCGCCGCCCGCGCCGCCGAACTGGGCGGAACGATCCTCGTGCCACCCCGCGACATCCCGACCGGCCGGTTCGCCTCCCTCCGCGACCCCCAGGGAGCACTCTTCTCGGTCATCGACCTCGGGTGACGGCGAGGGTCAGGCCGGGCGGGGGCGGATGGGGACCACCAGAGGGCCGTTGGTGCCGGGGACCACCCGGACGCTGGCCCGGTAGTGGATGGCGAGGAGGTGTTCGGTAAGCACCTCGTGCGGCGTCCCGGTCGCCACCACCTGGCCGTCGGCCAGCATCACCATCCGGTCCGCGTACTCCCCGGCCAGCGAGAGATCGTGCATGGTGGCGAGCACCGTCAGGCCGTGCGCGCGACGCAACTGGTCGACCAGCTCCAGAACCTCCTGCTGGTGACCGATGTCCAGCGCGCTGGTCGGCTCGTCGAGCAGCAGCAGCGTCGCGCCCTGGGCGAGCGCGCGGGCGAGGAAGACACGTTGTCGTTCGCCCCCGGAGAGGGTCGCCAGCTCGCGGCGGTGAAAGCCGGTGAGGTCCAGGCGGTCCAGCACCTCGTGCACGGCGGCGACGTCCGCGGTCGACTCCCGACCCAGCGGCGGGATGTAGGGGGTGCGGCCGAGCAGCACGTAGTCCAGCACCGACATGCCGGGCGGCACCACCGGGGACTGCGTCACCGTCGCCACCACCCGGGCGCGGTCGCGGCGGCGCAGTGCGGTGCTCGGCGTACCGAACAGGGTGATGGCCTCCGGCGCGGGCAGCAGGCCGCCGACGGCGCGCAGCAGGGTGGATTTGCCGGCGCCGTTCGGGCCGATCACGGTGACCCACTCGCCGGCCGCGACGGTGAGGTCGACGCCGGTGAGGATCGGCGTGCCGCCCAGACTGACGTGCAACCCCCGCACCTCGACGGCCGGCGCTTCGACCTGCCGGGGAGCGGACACGCCCGCCGGTCCGGGCTCGGGGCTCACGTGAGCACCCGTCGGGCGGTCCGCAGCACGAGGACGAAGAACGGGCCGCCGAGCAGTGCGGTGACCACGCCGATGGGCACCTCGGCCGGGGCGGCGGCGGTCCGGGCCACCACGTCGGTCAGGGCCAGGAAAGCGCCCCCGAACAGCAGTGACAGCGGCAGGATCACCCGGTAGCTCGACCCGGCGAGCAGCCGGACGGTGTGCGGCACGATGATGCCGACGAAGCCGATGAGCCCCGTCGCGGAGACCGCCGCGGCGGTGCCCAGCGACGCGGCGGCGATCAGCAGGTAGCGGGTGCGCTGCGGGTGCAGGCCGAGGCTCCTCGCCTCGTCGTCGCCGACCGCAAGGACGTCCAGCTCGCGGCGGTGCAGCAGCACCACCACGGTGGTCAGGGCGGCGTACGGCAGCACCAGCAGCACGTCGTGCCAACCTGCGGTGGCCAGCCGGCCGAGCAGCCAGGAGTAGACCGGCTGGATGCTGTCGGAGTGCCGCTGGAGCAGGTACGTCTGCCCGGCGGAGAGGAACGCGGAGACCGCGACCCCGGCCAGGATCAGCATCGCCGGAGACCTGCTCCGCCCGCCGGCCGCGCCGAGCAGGTAGGTCATCGTCACGGCGAGTAGCGAGCCGGCGAACGCGGCCAGTGGGATGGTCAACGGCAGCCCGGAGATCGCGCCCTGCCGACCGACGCCGCCGAGGGCGATCACCGCGGTGACCGCGAGGCCCGCGCCGGCGGCCACGCCGAGCAGGTACGGGTCGGCCAGCGGATTGCGGAACACACCCTGGTAGCAGCCGCCGGCCAGGGCGAGCAGACCGCCGACGAGGAGGCCCAGCACGACCCGGGGCAGCCGCAGTTCGGTGACGATGGCGATTTCCCGCTCGGTCAGCCCGCTGTCGAGGTGCACCCCGGGGATCAGGTTGAGCAACTCGGCGGCGACGCTGCCCGGCGGCAGGCTGACCGGCCCGAGCGACACCCCGGCGAGGAGCGCGACGAGCACCGCGAGGACGCCGGCGACCAACCAGCGTTTGCGCACCTCGGCGGGCCGCACCCCGGCGGAGGGCAACCCCGCGCGCCGGGCGCCGGACGGCAGCCCGCCGGCCGATGGCAGCCCAGCGACGGACGGCAGCCCCCCGGGCTGGCCAGAAGACGGCAGCCCAGCGACGGACGGCAGCCCGCCGGGCCGGGACGTGGAGGGCGTCCCGGCCGGCGGGGTGGTGGGTGGCGGGGCGGCCATCGGCGTCCCGGTCACCGACGGGTCGTCATCACGCGGGCACCTTGGCGACCGCGTCGATGATCACCCGGAGCAGGTCCACGATCCGCGGGCCCCAGCGGGAGGCGATGTCGTCGTCAAGCGTGACCACCTGGTTGTTCTTCACCGCGGTGAGGCCGGCCCAGCCGCTGCGGGCCTTGACCGAGTCGCCGTTCTGCTGGCAGCACTTGGAGTCGGCCAGGAAGACGAAGTCCGGGTCGGCCTTGACGATGAACTCCTGGGAGAGCTGCGGGTAGCCGCCGCTCTTGCCGTCGGCGTCAGCCGCATCGGCGATGTTGACGAGGCCGACCTGGCTGTAGAGCGAGCCGATGAAGGTCTTGCTGGTCGCGCTGTACAGCTCGGGGCCCAGCTCGTGGTAGTAGGTGAGCTTCTCGGCACGCTGCGGCAGGTCCTTGACCAGCTTGGCGATGTCGTCCTTCATCCCGGTGGCGACGTCGGCGGCCTGGTCGGCGTGCCCGGTCAGGGTGCCCAGCTCGGTGATCTGCCGGTACGAGTCGTCTAGCGTGGTGGCGGCCGGGGTCAGGTACACCGGGATCTTCAGCTTGCCGAGCTGGTCGACGATCTTGTTGATGTCGTTGGAGAGCACCACCAGGTCGGGGTTCTTGCCGGCGATCGCCTCGGCGTTGGGCTGGAAGCCGGACAGGTCGGTCTTGGGCGCGTCGGCCGGGTAGTTGGACTGGTCGTCGACCGCGCTCACCTGCGGACCCGCGCCGATCGCGAAGAGCATCTCGGTGGCGCTGGCCGAGAGCGACACGATCTTCTCGGGACGCTTGTCGAGGGTGAGCGCGCCGACCGTCACCGGGTAGTTGGCGGCGGCGGTGCCCGCGCTCGGCTTGTCGTCGGTCTTCTCGGCGCAGGCGCCGAGGGCGAGCGCGGCGACCGCGAGGGTCGCGGCGAAGAGCCGAGGGGTACGTCTGAACATGGGGGCCTCCTGTCGGTCGAGGAGTGTGGTGCTTCGCCGACAGGACTCGTTACGCCCGCCCACGAGGCGCCCTTCCTCGAGAGCGCGTGTCGCGACCCATCCGCAGGCGACCTGGCTCGTCCCCGCCGTCGGGCGGGGCATCACAGTTGCGGGACAGCGCCGGTTTCGCACCGGCTTCGCTGCGGAGTGGTCGATAAGACGGTAGCGCACCGCCGGGACGTGCCGGATCGATCAAGTGTTGATCAACACTCGTCGATCGGGATCGTGGTCACGGGGGCGGCATATGTCCCGGATCGGGAGTCTCGGGAGCGGGTGGTGGGGCCCCGCCGGGGGCGGAGCGGGGCCCCACCCGATCAGGAGGACATGATGGTGACGTTGTCCACAGCCGCCTCCACCAGGCTGGCTCCGGAGGCGTCCGCCGCCTCGACGAGGATGCGGACCGACTGGCCGGCGTACGGGGTGAGGTTGAGGTTCGCCACCGCCCAGGTCCCGTTGCGGTTGGCGGCCGCGCCGGCCTCGGTGAGCAGGGCCGTGGTGCCGCCGTTGTGCACCACGCTCACCCGCAGGTAGTCGGCCGACGAGGCGTTCGAGCCGTGCGCCAGGTACCAGGCCAACGAGAGGGTCAGCGTGCCGGACGACGGCAGGGTCACCGCCGGGGACCGGGCGCTGGTCACGCCGCCGTCGACGTCGTAGTCACCCGCCGCCGAGCCGGCGAGCTGGCCGGTGACCAGGTCGTTGGATCCGGCGTACGGGGTGAGCTGCTTGGCGCCGGAGGACGTGGTGGCCTGGGCGGCACCCCGTTCCCAGACCCCGAGGGTGGCGGTGTCGGTGCCGGCCGGGTTGGTGGTCCAGCCGGTGGCGGTCTCGAAGGTGTCCGACCAGACCGTGGTGCCGCCGCCACCGCCGCAGTACTGCGACTGCTTGCCGATGGCTCGGTACGGGCAGTCGGCGTACTCGCTGAGCAGCAGCACCGCCTCCCGGTTGCGCGTGGTCTGCGCGGTGATCACCTCGTCGGGCGGGTAGAAGCCGCCGCCGCCGGACGAGCCGGGGTACATCTCGAAGGTGTACGCCCAGATGTTGTGGGTGGCCCACATCCAGTCGAGGCTGTCGCCGTCGGTGATGTAGAGGTCGCTGGACTGCTCCGGGGTGTAGTTGTTGGTGGCCGCCATCTGCTGGCCGATGGTGGCGAACGTGTTGTACTGGTCGGCGCTCATCCCGGTGGCGGTGTTCGCGGTCGTGTAGCCGTACGGCCAGAGCACCAGCTCCGAGTAGGTGTGAAAGTCGATGTTGGCCTTGATCTGCTGGGTGCCGCCGACGACACGACTGTTGACGAAGTTGCGCAGCGCCTGCGTCTCGGGGGCGGAGAACGCGGACGGGCCGCGGTAGGTCTCCGACGACGTCGACCCGGAGGAGCCGCCGCAGCAGCCCCAGTTGTAGCCCCAGTTGCGGTTGAGGTCGGTGCCGACGTTGGACGAGCCGCTGTTGGGCTGGCGGTTCTTGCGCCAGGACCGGTACGACCCGGTGGCGATGTCGTACTCGCTGCCGTCCGGGTTGACCGTCGGCACGATCCAGATCTCCCGGCTGTTGACGATGTTGGTGATCCGGGAGTCGCTGCCGTAGCTGTCGGTGAAGAGGTTGAGCAGGTAGATCGCCATCTCGACGGTCAGGTGCTCGCGGGCGTGCTGTTGGGAGTTGAACAGGATCTCCGGCTCGTTCTCGTCGGTGCCGACGTTGTCGGAGATCTTCACGGCCATCAGGTCGCGACCCTCGTACGACGTACCAATGCTGATCTTGCGGGCGATGGCCGGGTGGTCGGCGACGGTCTGGTTCACGACGGCGGTCAGTTCCGCGTAGTCGTGGTAGTTGGAGTCGGCGGGCGGGAAGGCCAGCGTGCCCACCTCGCCGGCGCCGCGTTCGGCGTTCGGTGGCGGGGCGAGCGGCTCCAGCCGGAAGCCGAGCCTGCCGATGGCGGCGGCCTCGCCGGCGGTGGCCGAGACGTGCAGGACGCCGTGTTCGGAGTAGTCGATGGCGGCCCCGGTGCGGGCCACCGCGTTGCGGTCGGCGAGGGTCCGGGGCCCGAGCACCCGGTAGCCGGCGGCGGCCGGCTCGGCGGTGCGGTCCGGTGCCGGTTGGGCGGCGACCGGTCCGGCGGCGACGGTGACGATTCCCAGCCCGGTGACGACGGCGAGCACCAGGAGACGACGGAGAGGGTGGGGTCTGCCCAGGGTCATGGACTACCTCCTCGGAGGGCGGGATGTCCCGCTCGGTGAAGCACACTTCACCATCAGTCACATGGTCATATCAATATCGATCGCTGCCTTGTGCATCCCAGGTTGACCATCGCTGCGGCAAAGATTTTCTGCCGTCGAACATCTGGCGAAACTTCCCTCCAAGCGGAACACTGACCAGCGACGATGCCCCCACTCGACACCGCGGAGCACCCATGGCCTCCTCCCGCCTGCACGCGGCCGCCCTCGCCGGCGTCAGCGCGCTCACCCTGCTCGCCACCGCAGCCCCCGCGACGGCGGCCCGGCCGCCGGCCCCCACCCACGACGAGCAGATCACCTTCCAGGACTGGTCCGGCCCCGCCGACTGGCACCGGGGCAGCCGGGACGGCACCCGCGTCGTGCCCGGCGCGCGAGCGGGCGTCACCCTGGCCCGCCCGGCCGGCACCATCGAGTACGCCGACCTGCACACCGGCACCACCCGCACCTGGGAGTACGGCACCTGGACCTCGCCGGTGACCCAGGTCGGCTTCGACGCGACCGAGCTGATCGCCTCCTGGAACGCGGAGACCCCCGCCGGCACCTGGATCCAGGTGGAGATGCAGGGCAGCTACACCAGCGGCGACCAGACCCCGTGGTACGTCATGGGCCGCTGGGCCTCCGGCGACACCGACATCAAGCGGACCAGCGTCAACAAGCAGGGCGACCCCTGGTCGACGATCTGGACGGACACCTTCAGCATCGACGACGCCGACGCCGGAGTGCTGCTGCGGTCGTACCAGCTGCGGCTGACCCTCTACCGGGCCCCGGGGCAGACCGCCGCGCCGGTGGTGCGGATGCTCGGCGCGATGAGCTCCACCGTGCCGGACCGGTTCACCGTGCCGCCGAGCGCCGGGCACATCGCCTGGGGTGTCGAGCTGCCGGTGCCGCGCTACTCGCAGAACGTGCACGCCGGGCACTACCCGGAGTACGACGGCGGCGGCGAGGCGTGGTGCTCGCCCACCTCCACGGAGATGGTCGTCGAGTACTGGGGGCGCAAGCCGTCGGAGGCCGACACCTCCTGGGTGGACCCGACCTATCCCGACCCGACGGTCAACCACGCCGCCCGGATGACCTACGACTACGCGTACGACGGCGCCGGCAACTGGCCGTTCAACACCGCGTACGCGGCCAGCTTCCCCGGACTGGAGGGGCGGGTGACCCGGCTGCACTCGCTGGACGAGCTGGAGCGCTTCGTCGCCGCCGGCATCCCCGTGGTGACCAGCCAGTCCTTCCTCGCCAGCGAGCTGGACGGGGCGAACTACGGCACCTCCGGGCACCTGTTCGTGGTGGTCGGCTTCACCGCTGACGGCGACGTCATCGTCAACGACCCCGCGTCGTCCAGCAACGACGTCGTGCGCAACGTCTACAAGCGGGCGCAGTTCGAGCAGATCTGGCTGCGGACCAAGCGCACCAACGCCAGCGGCGGAGTCTCCGGCGGCTCGGGCGGCATCGCGTACCTCATCAAGCCCACCTCGAAGCCCTGGCCCAAGGTCCCCGGCTCCACCAACTGGTAGGCCCAGCGCCGGTTGCGCCCAACGCCGGTTGCGCCGAACGCCGATGATCAAGAGGTTTGCGTCACCAGGACGGCTACCGG
>NZ_JBFAPG010000008.1:0-34538 GCF_040675595.1 Micromonospora sp. NPDC049580 | reverse complement strand
GCCGGAGCCACCGGGCGCCTTCCGCGCGAGCCCGAGGACGGTGCGGCGTGAGGGTCGCCGAGGCGTGGCGGGTCGCGCTGGACGCGCTCCGGGCCAACCGGCTGCGCAGCTCGCTCACCATGCTCGGCGTGATCATCGGGGTGGCCTCGGTGGTGCTGCTGGTCGCCATCGGCACCGGCACCAAGCAGAAGGTGGAGCAGCAGGTCGAAGGGCTCGGCTCCAACCTGCTGCTGGTCGTCCCCGGCAAGATCGAGGTGGGCACCGCGCCGGTCGTGTCGCCGTTGACGCTCAAGGACGTGGACGCGGTCTCCCGGGTCGTCGGCGATCCCGATCGGGTCGCGGTCACCGTCGCCTCCGGGGCGACCGCACGGGCCGGCGCCCGCTCCGACTTCACCACTGTCCAGGGCGTGCTGGAGACCACCCCGACGGTGTTCACCCGGTCGCTGGCCCGGGGCCGCTACCTCACCGGCACGGACGTCGACACCAGCCGGCGGGTAGCGGTCCTCGGTGACTCGGTGGCCCGCGCGTTGTTCCCCGACCGAGATCCCCTGGGTCAGCAGGTGACCCTCGCCGGGGTGCGGTTCCGGGTCATCGGCGTCTTCGCGCCCCTCGGGCAGAGCCTCGGCGTCGACCGGGACGACGAGGTGCACGTGCCGGTCACCGCGGCGCAGCGCCTGTGGGGCACCCAGCGGGTGGACGGCATCGCGGTGAAGGCGCCCGACCGGGAGCGCATCGACGAGCTGGGCGAGCGCATCGTCGCCGAGCTGAACCGCCGCCACCCCGACACCGAGTTCAGCGCGGTCACGCAGCAGCAGATCCTCGGTGTGCTCGGCGACATTCTCGGTGTCCTCACCGGCGTGCTCGCCGCCATCGCCGGCATCTCGCTGCTCGTCGGCGGCGTCGGCGTCTCCAACATCATGCTGGTCAGCGTCCGGGAACGGACCCGGGAGATCGGGCTGCGCAAGGCCGTCGGCGCCCGGCCCCGCGACATCGGCGTGCAGTTCCTGCTGGAGGCGGTGTTGCTCACCACGATCGGCGGGTTGACCGGGATGGCGCTGGGCGTGGGCACCGCCCTGCTGGTGGACGCGTTGTCACCGATCCCGGCGGCGATCACCTGGTGGTCGTTGGCGCTGGCCTTCGGTGTGTCGGCGGCGGTGGGGATCGTCTTCGGGGTGGTTCCCGCGCAGCGCGCCGGCCGGCTCGACCCGGTGGTGGCGCTGCGCGCCGAGTGAGATCGGGCCGGGCCAATCGGACGACCGGCGCAGGCGGGGGGATAGCGGGAGCGCGGATCGGGTGAACCGACGATCTGGGCATGATCAGTTGTACGAAGGGATCGCGCCGGTCACAGCCGCCCCGCTACCGTACTGGTAACACGCGCGTCGCCGCCCGGCCCGGAGCATCCGTCGGGTTGGCACGCGCCGGGCATGGGATGGGTCGGTGAGCCATGGCCGGGTCGCAGTCCGATGGACGGCTGTCGGAGGTCAAGTTCCTGACCGTCGCGGAGGTGGCGACGGTCATGCGAGTGTCAAAGATGACTGTCTATCGCCTCGTGCACAGCGGTGAGCTCACCGCCGTCCGGGTGGGGCGGTCGTTCCGGGTGCCCGAGCACGCGGTGCACGAATACCTGCGGGGCGCGTTTCAGGAAACCGCCTGAGCCACCGGTCCGCCGATCGAGTGCCACGTAGGCGGCATGGACGGGGGCGCGTTGGTCCTGCTGACGCTCTCCGGCTACCCTGGAGCCCGACCGAGACCCCACCGGTGCGCCCTGCCGCCCAGACCGGTCCGGTCCGTTGTCCGCATGCGGTCGCCGTCGCCACCTGCGTGGTGTCATCCGGTCCGCCCCGCACGTTGTATCGAAAGGCTGTCGTATGGGCTCGGTGGTCAAGAAGCGCCGTAAGCGCATGGCTAAGAAGAAGCACCGCAAGCTGCTGCGCAAGACCCGCGTCCAGCGTCGCCGTCTCGGCAAGTGATCGTCGTCGGGCGCTGAGCCCGGCATAAGGCCTCACTTGCCAAACTGTCGACCCCCGGAGGCTCAGGTGATCAGGCCGTGGTCGTCCCGGCTCGATCCCTCCTGTCGGCGTAGGTGCGTCAGATGACCCCCGGAAGCACCTCAGGTGCTCCGGGGGTCGTCGTCGTCACCGGGGTCGGTCGGTACCTGGGCGCGCACGTGGCTGCCCGGCTGGCCGCCGACCCCCGCATCGAGCGGGTCATCGGCGTGGACGCGCCGGAGCCGGGCGCCGAGTTCACCGATCTGCTGGACCGGGTCGAGCGGATTCGCGTCGACCCGGGGTCGCTCGTCGGGCTCCTCGCCGACCTGGAGGTCGACGCGGTGGTGCACCTCGCGTTGGTCAGCGCCCCCGACCAGCAGCACGGCGGCCGGTCGGCCATGAAGGACCAGAACGTCATCGGCACCATGCAACTGCTCGCCGCCTGCCAACGGGCGCCCCGTCTGCGCAAGCTCGTGGTCCGGTCGTCGACCGCCGCGTACGGGGTGTCGTTCCGCGATCCGGCGGTGTTCACCGAGGAGACCGAGCCGCGCGAGGTGCCGCGCGGCGGTTTCGGCCGCGACATCCTCGACGTCGAGGGGTACGTTCGCGGCTTCCGCCGCCGCCGGGCCGACGTGACCGCCACGGTGCTGCGTTTCGCTCCGTTCATCGGTTCGACCGCCGACACGACGTTGACGCGCTACTTCGCGCAGCCGTTCGTGCCGACCGTCTTCGGCCGCGATCCCCGGTTGCAGTTCCTGCACTTCGACGACGCGTTGGAGGTGCTGCACCGGTCGATCGTGGAGGATCACCCCGGCACCTACAACGTCGCCGGTCCGGGGGTGCTGTCGCTGTCCCAGGCGATCCGGCGGGCCGGTCGGGTGGCCGTGCCGGTGCTGGAGCCGGGTCTCTCGGGCGCCGCTGCGCTGGCCCGCACCATGGGGTTCGGCCGCTACGGCCTGGACCAGGTCGATCTTTTCGTGCACGGGCGGGTCGTCGACACCACGCGCCTTGAACAGGAGTACGGCTTCACACCCCGCTCCACCGCCGCCGCGTTCGACGACTTCATCCGCGCCCACAACGGTGGGGTGGTGCTCAGCCGGGGTCAGTTGGCCGCCGCCGAGCAGTTGGTCCTGGACGGCATCCGGCAGGTCCGTGCCGCGGTGCGGGAGCGGTCGTCATGAGCGCGCGGCGTGCGCCGGTTGGGCGAGCCCCGCGGTCGCGAACCGAGGTGGCGTCATGACCGGGCCGACGCAGGGGCGCGAGCCGGCGGGCATGGGGCCGTTCGACGTACCGCCGGGGCCACCCGTGCCGGACGCGGAGCCGGCGCGGCGCAACGGCCACCGGCCGGCGAGCCGGCTCACGCCGGCCGGGACGCCGCGCGACGAGGTCGACACCGCGACCGACGAGCCGGCGGTGGCGGGCGGCGACCCGGCCGCCGACGAGGTCGACACGACGACCGACGAGCCGGCGGGCGGGGGCGTCCCGCCCACCGCGGGCGGGGCGGGCGGCACCGGTCCGGCGGTGCCGGATCGGCCCGGCGACCAGTGGGACCGCCGGGTCGCGAACGGGCTGGCGTTCCTGCGTCGGCGGCTGGCCGGTGACTACGAGGTCGACGAGTTCGGGTTCGACCCGGACCTGACCGACGCGGTCTTCCACCCGCTGCTGCGGCTGCTCTATCGGGACTGGTTCCGTACCGAGGTCAGCGGGGTCGAGCACGTCCCCGTCGACGGGCCCGCGCTGGTGGTCGGCAACCACTCCGGCACCGTCGCCCTGGACGCGCTGATCCTCTCGGCGGCGTTGCACGACAAGCACCCCGCTCACCGCTACCTGCGCCTGCTCGGCGCCGACCTGGTCTTCCGGATGCCGGTGGTGTCGGAGATCGCCCGCAAGACCGGCGGCACGGTGGCCTGCAACCCGGACGCCGAGCGGCTGCTCGGCGGTGGTGACCTGGTCGGTGTGTTCCCCGAGGGGTTCAAGGGCGTCGGCAAGCTCTACGCCGACCGGTACAAGCTGCAACGGTTCGGTCGGGGCGGCTTCGTCTCGGCGGCGCTGCGCACCGGCACGCCGATCGTTCCGGTCGCCATCGTCGGCGGCGAGGAGATCTACCCGATGCTCGCCGACATCAAGCCCGTGGCTCGGCTGCTCAAGCTGCCGTATTTCCCGGTCACGCCGACCTTCCCCTGGCTCGGGCCGCTGGGCATGGTGCCGTTGCCCAGCAAATGGCTGATCGAGTTCTGCCCGCCGATCCCCACCGCGCACCTGACCGACTCGGCGGACGACCCGCTGGTGGTCTTCAACCTCGCCGACCAGGTGCGGGAGACCATCCAGCAGACCCTGCACTCGCTGCTGGAACGGCGACCCGACCCCTTCGGGCCGTAGGGCCGACGGTCAGCTGGCGCGGCGGCGGCGCTGCAACGCCAGGCCGGCGGTGACCGCGCCGGCGACCAGACCGGCCGCCGCCGTCGACGGTACGGCGATCTTGACGGCCCGACGGCCGGTGCGGAAGTCCCGCACCTCCCAGCCGTGCTGCCGGGCCTGCCGCAGCAGGGTGCCGTCCGGGTTGACCGCCACCGCCCGGCCCACCGAGCGGAGCAGCGGCAGGTCGTTGGCCGAGTCGCTGTAGGCCGCGCAGCGGCTCAGGTCCAGCCCTTCCACGGCGGCGAGCTGGGTGACCGCCTCGGCCTTCGCCGGCCCGTGCATGAGGTCGCCCACCAACCGCCCGGTGTACGCCCCGGCCCGCACCTCGGCCACCGTGCCGATCGCGCCGGTCAGGCCAAGTCGGGTGGCGATCACCCGGCCGATCTCCACCGGGGCGGCGCTGACCAGCCACACGCGCTGACCGGCGTCCAGGTGGCGCTGGGCGAGCTGCCGGGTGCCGGCCCAGATCCGAGGGGCCATCAGCTCGTCGAAGATCTCCTCCGAGAGGCGTTCGACGTCGTCCACCCGCCACCCCTCGACGAAGGCGAGCGCGGCGTCCTTCGCCTGGGACATGTCCCCGGCGTGCTCGCGGGCGAGCAGCCGGAACCGGAGCTGCTGCCAGGCGAAGCGGGCCAGGTCGGCGGTCGTGAAGTAGTTTCGGGCGGCGAGCCCGCGGGCGAACCAGTAGATCGACGCGCCCTGCATCATCGTGTTGTCGACGTCGAAGAACGCCGCGGCGGCCGGGTCCGGTGCGGGTGGGGTCACCGGCGCCAGCGCGGTCTCCGCCCACCCGGCGGTGTGACCGTGAGCGTCGGTGCTGACCGTCACCTTGCGGCTGCGCGCCACGCGACTCCTCTCCTGACCAGGTACGACGGATGCCTCCAGCGAGGGTAGCCGGAGCGCACGGTCGACCGGCCGGACCACAGGGAACTGTGGCCCGGCCGGTCAGACGTGCGGTATGGCGGTCCCGGGGCTGGCGGGTCAGCGCTCGCCGGGGCAGGTGGTCGGAGTGGGTCCGAGCGCGTCGCTGCCGGTCGGTGCCGGCAGGCCGCAGGCGATCGCCGCGCGTACCGAGTCCGAGCGCTCACGGATGCTGTCCAGCAGGGCCAGCGACCTCCGGGTCCGTTCGCGGTCGGCCCGGCTGGCGCCGTCGAGCAGGTTGGTCACCGCCCGGCGCTGGCTGGCGACGAACGTGTTGACGGTGTCCAGGCTGGCCGGCTCGGCCCGCTGCACGGCGGCGGCGGTGAGCAGGCGGATACCCTGCCGGGTGTCGGCGTCCATGTCGTCGAGGACGGCGCTGTAGCCGATGCGGTCGCCGCGCAGTTCGGCTGCTTCGCCGAGCCTGGTCCGGGCGAAGTCCAGGAACAGCTGGCCGCGGCTGACGTCCGAGCTGGCCAGGGCGAGCTGGGCCCGCTCGGTGGAGCGCTTCATGCCGTACAGCGCGTCGCCGGGAACGGCGTTCTCGCTGGCGGCGGAGATCCCGGAGACGGCGATGGCGCCGGCGGCGATGCCGACCAGGATCGCGCCCCGGGCGCGGGCCCGCCGGGCGGTGACCGCGGGTAGCAGAGAGCCGCGGCTCGTGGCCGCGGCCCGCGGGGCAGCCGGCTCGGCCGTCGCCGGTGGGGTGCCCATTCCCTCGCGCTCGGCGGTGGCGAGCAGCATCGCTCGCAGGCCGGTGCGGAACTCGGGGTCCACCTCGGCCGTGGGGGGATCGACGCTGAGCCGCTGACCCACTGCGACGAGCGGGGCCAGTTGGCTGTCCACCCGGGACCGCACGTGGTGCCGCCGGCCGCCGTTGGCCTCGTCGAGAAGCTGCGCGAAGCGCTCGGCGCGCCGGCGGGAGAAGAGGATGTCGTCCACCGCAGGCACCTCCTCTCGCTGGTCACGGCCGGTCGGCCGCCATAGTTGCCAGCGACCGGGCGGCGGTGTGACACCACGGAGGTGAGGTGCCGTCCGGCGTGCCGGTCGGACCTCGGTGCCCCGGGCCTGCCGGGACAACCACCGGTCGCACCCGGAGAAACGCGGCGGACCGGGCACGGGTTACGGGCCTGGCGGGGCGGAAATCACAGAAAGTGATCGCCGTCACCGGGTGCGACCGGGCCTGAGCTGCCGAGACATTGATCGACGCTCGTCGGCCCCGCCGCCGAGAATCACGGCTGGAAGCCGTCGGGCAGAAGCCGTGCCAGGGCGCGAACGGCCCGGTACTGCAGGGCCTTGATGGCACCCTCGTTCTTGCCCATCGCGCGGGCTGTCTCGGCGACCGAGAAGCCCTGGAGGAACCGGAGCACGATGCACTCCTGCTGCTCCGGGTTGAGCTGCTTGACGGCGGTGAGCAGGGCGACGTTGGTGATGTGTTCGACCACCGCGGCTTCCGGGCTGCCCTCCGGGCCCCGGTCCTCGCGGTCGGCGTCGAGCACGTCGCCGGTGGTGACCTCCAGCCGGTACCGGCCGGACTTGAAGTGGTCCGCGACCAGGTTGCGGGCGATCGTCACCAGCCAGGCGCCGAGGTCGCGGCCCTGCCAGGTGAAGCTGCCGATCCGCTTGAGAGCGCGCAGGAACGTGTCCGAGGTGAGGTCCTCGGCGAGCTGGCGGTTGCCGACCCGGAAGTAGACGAACCGGAAGACGGTGTCGACGTACCGGTCGTAGATGAGGCCGAACGCCTCGGACTCGCCAGCCTGCGCCCGCTCGACAAGCGTCCAGACCTCGGTGGCCGGGTCGGACGGGTCCGGGCGGCTGGGGAAGCCGGTCGGGGTGGTCGGGGTGGTCGGAGTGGCGGCCGGGACCGCCGGGATCACCGCCGTCTCGCCCGCCGTCGGATCGGTGGCCGCCGTCGGCGCGTCGCCGACCCGACGGCCCTGGGAGGGCATGGTCGGTCGGGCCGGTGCGGCGACACGGCCACCGGTCGGCATCGCGTTGCCACCCGGGACCGCCGGTCTCGGTGGTGGCTCGTTGGTGTGTGGGCGGTTGCGGGTCCGCTGGGCGGCGTTGTCGCCACGCATCGCGGCGTGCGGGTCGCCCAGCGGCGCGCGGGCCGCCGGTCGTTCGTTGACCGGGGAGCGGGTCGTCTGGCCAGTCAGGCCGACCGGGCGTTCCGCGTATCCGAAGGTGGTCACCGCGCGGCCCCCGTCCCGTTGGTGGCCGGCCGGGCTGGTTTACGGGTCGTCGGTGCGGACCGACCGGGCAACCGGTCGGGCAGGACGGTTCCGGGGTGTGCCGACGGGCGGCAGTTCCCCTTGAGGTGCTGGTCCAATGCGCTCACAGGCACGGGGGCCTCCTCGGGCTGAGGGGTGTCGACTCACGGCAAATGGGGTGAGCCGACCCGAGTGATAATAGGGCCAACGTCACCCGCGCGTGGCAAGTCCGTTACACAGGGCGGAAGTATTTCCCGCTGTGTCGCACCGGTGGCGGACCGGTTGTCCGTCGTGTGCGTTTGACTTTGACCCGGGCCGGTGGTCCTGGATGGATCCCCAGGTCGGGGGCAGTTTGGCCGATCGGCCGCGCCGTCCCGGCCGGCCGCCGCGTGGGCCGGGCCGAAGCGTCGGCCGGCCCACCACCCGTCCCATCGGCCGGACTCGATCGGAGTGTCGACGACACCGCGACTGTCCCATTGACGGGACGCCGGGCAGCCCTGGCGGCCCGACCGTCGGGCGTGGCCTGTCGACCGCCGCTGTGCCAGACTCGACCACCGTGCAGGACTTCTCGGCAGACCCCGCGCCGAACCTCGCCGACCGGGTCCATCGGGCGGCTCTCGACCACGGTGACCGGCCCGCGCTGTACTGGCGGGAGGGGCGCGTCACCTGGTCCGAACTGGACGCCGCCGTGACCGCCGCCGCGCACGGCCTCGCCGCCGCCGTGCCACCCACCGACCCGGGTGGCCCGCCGCCGCGGGTCGCGATCGGGCTGCACAACACCCCCGACTTCGTGATCGGCTGGCTCGGCGCACTGCGAGCCGGCCTGGTCGCGGTCCCGGTCAACCCCGGCTTCACCGCCCCGGAGCTGCGGCACGTACTGGCCGACTCCGGCGCGTCCGTGCTCATCGGCACCGAGCGGGTCCGCCGCCTGGTCGCCGAGGTGGCCGCCGACCTGCCCGCGCTCACCGCCGTGCACGACACACCGCCGACCGCCGACGCGCCCGATCCGCGCCCCCGTCCGCGCCGAGGCGGCGACGACCTGGCCGTACTGCTCTACACGTCCGGCACCGAGGGCCGTCCGAAGGGCGCGATGCTCTCGCACCGTGCGCTGCTGGCCAACCACGAACAGGTCGCGGAGATCGAGCCGCCGGTCGTCGGGCCGACGGACACCGTTCTCCTGGCGTTGCCGCTGTTCCACGCGTACGGGCTCAACTCGGTGCTCGGCGCCGTCGTCCACCACGGGGCCACCGGCGTGCTGCTCGACGAGCCGGGGCCCACTGCAGGGCTCGCCGAGATCGCCCGGCACCGGGTCAGCGTGCTGGTCGGCGTACCGTCGATGTTCCTGGCCTGGGCCGACGCCGACGCGGTCCGCGCGGCGACCGTGTCGGTGCGCGTGGCGGTGTGCGGCGCGGCGCCGCTGGATCCCCCGGTCGCGGCGCGCTTCACCGAGGCCACCGGTCATCAGGTGCACGTCGGGTACGGCCTCACCGAGACCGCGCCGGTGCTCACCTCCACCCTGGTCGGTCCGGTGGTCAAGCCCGGCTCGATCGGCCGGCCGCTGCCCGGCGTGGAGCTGCGCCTGGTCGGCCCGACCGGGGAGGACCTGTGGCGCGACGGCCAGGCGGTCCCCGACGACGACCCGGACGAGCTGGACATCTCCGATGTCGCCCCGGGCACCGACCCGGGGCAGATCGTCGTTCGCGGGCGCAACCTCTTCGGCGGCTACTGGCCCGACGGGCGCGACGGCCCGGACGACGACGGCTGGTGGGGCACCGGTGACATCGCGTACGCCGACGAGGACGGTGACCTCTTCCTGGTCGACCGGCTCGGGGAGTTGATCCTGGTCAACGGGTTCAACGTGTATCCCCACGAGGTCGAGCTGGTGCTCGCCGGGCACCCCGGGGTGGTCGAGTCGGCGGTACTGGGTGTGCCGCACCCGCGGACCGGCGAGACTGTGCGGGCGTACGTGGTGCCGGTGCAGGGCCGACCGGTGACCAGCGAGGAGCTGCTCGCCCACTGCGCACGCAACCTGGCCCGGTTCAAGTGCCCCACCGCTGTCGAGTTCGTCGACGCCCTGCCGCACTCGGCGATCGGCAAGGTACGCAAGACCCAGCTCCGGTCGGCGACGCCGACCGACCGCACGGAGGTAATCGATGGCCACTGACGCCCGACTCGCCCTGATCACCCGACCCGGCTGCCACCTGTGCGACGACGCCAAGGTGGCGCTCGACCGGGTGGTCGCGGTGACCGGCGACAAGTGGGTCGAGTGGGACGTCACCGGCGACGAGGAGCTGGAACGGGAGTACGGCGACCGCCTGCCGGTGGTGCTGCTCGACGGCAAGGAGCACGGCTACTGGCGGGTGGAGGAGGAGCGGCTGCTGCGGGACCTGACCACCCCGCAGCTCTGAGCGGTGCCTATGGTGCTCTGATGACCCCTGCGCAACCCCACCTGGTCTGGGACTGGAACGGCACCCTGCTCAACGACCTCAGCCTGGTGGTGGCCGCCACCAACGCCGCGTTCGCCAGCGTGGGCGGGCCGACGGTCACCCTCGACGAGCACCGGACGCGGTTCCGCCGGCCGATCGCCGACTACTACGCCGAGGTGCTCGGTCAGGCCGTCGACGACGACGCGTTCGGCCGCCTCGACCGGATCTTCCACGACGCGTACCGCAGCGGCCTGACGACCTGCGAGCTGGCTGCCGACGCCCAGTCCGCGATGGCCGCCTGGGAGGGCAGCCAGAGCCTGCTGTCCATGTGGTTCCACGAGGAGCTGGTGCCCACCGTGCACACCTACGGGCTGACCGGCCACTTCACCCGCGTCGACGGCCTGCGGGCCACGGTCGGCGGCGACCGCAAGGCCGAGTCGCTCCGGCGGCACCTGGCCGAGCTGGGCGTGGACGGCAGCGCGGTGGTGCTGATCGGCGACTCCATCGACGACGCGGACGCGGCCCTCGCGGTGGGCGGCCGGGCGGTGCTCTACACCGGCGGCTTCACCGACCCGGCCCGGCTGCGCGCCTCCGGCCACCCGGTCGCCGACACCCTCACCGACGCGGTGGCCCTGGCCGCCCGGGAGGTCAGTTCCGCAGGTAGGTGAGGACGGCCAGCACCCGCCGGTGCTGCTCGGTGTCCGGCGGGAGCGTGAGCTTGGTGAAGATGTTGCGCACGTGCTTCTCCACCGCGCCGTCGCTGACCACCAGGGCGCGGGCGATGGCCGTGTTCGACCGGCCCTCGGCCATCAGGGCGAGCACCTCCCGCTCGCGCGGGGTCAACTCGCGCAACGGGTCGTCGCGGCGGCGTCGGGCGAAGAGCTGGCCGACCACGTCCGGGTCGAGCACCGTGCCGCCGCCGGCCACCCGACGCAGCGCGTCCAGGAACTCGTCGATCGCGGCCACCCGGTCCTTGAGCAGGTAGCCGATGCCACCGCCGGCGCCGCCGGTGGTGGCCAGCAGATCATCGGCGTACGAGACCTCGACGTACTGGGAGAGCACCAGGATCGGCGTACGCGGCACCAGCCGCCGCGCCTCCACCGCGGCCCGCAGCCCCTCGTCGGTGTGCGACGGCGGCATCCGGACGTCGACGATCGACACGTCCGGCCGGTGCTCCACCACCGCCTCGACCAGCGCGTCACCGTCCCCGACGGCGGCCACCACCTGGTGCCCGCTCTCGGTCAGCAGCCGCACCAGCCCCTCCCGGAGCAGGACGGCGTCGTCCGCGATCACGATGCGCATGGCTGTGGTGTCTACCACGTCCGGCCCGGCTCTCGTTGGTTCACAGCGGAAGTTCCGCACGGATCTCGGTGGGCCCGCCGCTCGGGCTCACCACGGCCAGCTCCCCGCCGGCCGCCCGGACCCGGTCGGCGATGCCGGCCAGCCCGTGGCCCTTGGCGAGGTGGGCGCCACCCTGCCCGTCGTCGCCCACCCGCACCTGGAGCTGGGCTTCGTGGCGGGCCACGGCGACCACGGCCTCGGTGGCCCGACTGTGCTTGGCGATGTTGGTCAACGCCTCGGCCACCACGAAGTACGCGGTGTTCTCCACCGCCGGATCGAGCCGGCCGCCCGGCGTGCCGAGCTGCCGGTCCACCTGGAGCTCGATGGGGATGAGCCCGCGGCCGGCGAGCGCGGCCAGGGCGCTGGGCAGCCCCCGGTCGACCAGGATCGGCGGGGCGATGCCCCGGGACAGCGCCCGCAGCTCGGCCAGCGTCTCCCGGGTCTGGGTCACCGCCTCGTCGATCGTCCGGCCGGCGGCCTCCGGGTCGGAGGCGAGCTGCATCCGGGCCCGGCTGAGGTCCATCGCGAGCCGGACCAGGCGCTGCTGGGGGCCGTCGTGGATGTCGCGTTCGAGCCGGCGCAGCGCGGACGCCTCGGCGGACACGGCGGCCCGCTTCTGCTCCTCCAGCACGGTGATCCGGTCCCGCATCTCGGCCACCCCGGTCAGCAGGGCCTTGGCGAAGCTGGCCTGGAGCAGCGCGCAGCCCCGGACCACGATCGGCAGCGTGATCAGGAAGAACACCCCGATCGCGGTGGTCACCCCGATCCGGGCCGTGGTCGACTCGCCCAGGCCGAGCAGCTGGGCCAGGTCGCCGTCGCCCTCGCCGCGCGGCAGCGCCCAGTCGTACACCCAGTAGAGGGAGCCGGCAGCCGCGGCGATCCACCAGGCAAGCGTCAGCACGAAGGTGACCAGCGCCACGATCACCCGCAGGATGCCGTGCGCCAGATCGAGCCAGGACTGGGCGTCGCGCATCGGCAGGAAGATCCGCCGCCAGGCGTTCGCGCCCGCCTCGGGCAGTCGGTAGTGCGGGCGGATCCGGGGTTGCCGCAGCACGGCGGGCAGCCGCAGCCGCTCGATGTCGGCCAGCCCTCGGGCCGCGTACAGGGTGCCGCTGAGGATCGGCAGGCCGATCACGGTGACCACCAGGCCGACGCCGGCCACGAGGCCCGCGAGGAGGACGACGAAGCTGGCCACCGCCAGCGGGAGGCCGAGCAGCACGTACCCGGAGTCGACGAAGAGCTGGCGGGGGATGCTCGGTGCCAGCGTCGGATGGTCGCTGGCGGCAACGGCGGTCATAGCCCAAAGGCTAGGCACCTGGGCTCGGTGTCCCCATCCCGAAGCCCCGCCTCTCCCTCGTAGTGCTGTCCCTACCGTCGCCCGTGACCAGGGGCCCTACCGCCGTCGGGACCGGCCGACGCGGGATTGGTCAGAGAAGTCGGGATTGAGCAATAATCGCCCAGGTGGCGGGCGCGCAGGGCCGGTCAATCGATCTTGTGGAATGGAGGTGCTGGTGGGGTCGCGTCCCGGAGCGACAAGATCGCGATTTGTGCACGTCTTCACAAGCGCCTACTCTCTAGTTCCGACGCGCCCTGCTAGCACAGCCGGCAACCTCGGTCGCCAGCGGGAGTCCATAAGCGGCCGACCAGCGGAGTTGGCCGAGGATCGCACCGCACGGAGTCTCATGAGTCAGCACCGTCACCCAGGTGCGCCCGGCCGCGCCGGTGCCGTACCGGCGCTCCCGGACCTTCCCGAGGCGACCGTCGCTCGGCTCCCGGAATACCTGCGCGCGCTGCACAACCTCGCCGACGCCGGGCACGAGACGATCTCCAGCGAGGGCCTCTCGGCCGCCGCCGGGGTGAACTCCGCCAAGCTCCGCAAGGACCTCTCCCACCTCGGCTCGTACGGCACCCGGGGCGTCGGCTACGACGTCGCGTTGCTGATCGAGCAGATCGAGTACGTGCTCGGGCTCACTCAGCGTCGCGCGGTCGCCCTGGTCGGCGTGGGTAATCTCGGTCACGCTCTGGCCGGCTACGACGGCTTCGCCAGCCGGGGCTTCCGGATCGCCGCACTGCTCGACGCCGATCCCTCCCGGGTCGGCGAGGAGATCAACGGCCTGGTTGTCCGGCATGTCGACGAGCTGCCGGCGGTCGCCACGGAGGAATCCATCGCGATCGGCGTGATCGCCACCCCGGCCGCCGCGGCCCAGCGGGTCGCCGATCAGCTGGTCGCGGTCGGCGTGACGAGCATCCTCAACTTCGCGCCGTGCGTACTCTCTGTTCCGGAGGGGGTCGACGTGCGCAAGGTCGACCTCGCCATCGAGCTGCAGATTCTGTCCTTCCACGAGCACCGCAAGGCGTCGCTGACCGCGCTGCCCGCCACCGGCGGGTCCGCTCTCACGGCCCTGCCCGGCGGGCTCGCGGCCACCGACACCCAGGAGGCGATCGGCACGTGAAACTGCTCGTCGTCGGCGCGTCCTACCGGACCGCCCCGGTCGCCACGCTGGAGCAGCTGGCCGTGCCCCCCGCCGACCTCACCCGCACCCTGGACCGCCTGGTCGCCCAGCCGTACGTGAGCGAGGCGGTGCTCGTCTCCACCTGCAACCGGGTGGAGGTCTACGCCGCCGTGTCCGGATTCCACGGCGGGCTCGGCGACATCTGCGCCGTCCTGGCCGAGCAGGCCGGCAGCTCGCCGGCGGCGCTCGCCAGCCACCTCTACGTGCACTACGACACCGCCGCCGTGGACCACGTCTTCCGGGTCGCCACCGGGCTGGACTCGATGGTCGTGGGCGAGGCGCAGATTCTCGGCCAGCTGCGTGACGCGTACCACTGGGCCACCGGCGCCGACTCGGCCGGCCGCCTGCTGCACGAGCTGATGCAGCAGGCGCTGCGCGTCGGCAAGCGGGCGCACGCCGAGACCGGCATCGACCGGGCCGGCCAGAGCGTGGTCACCGCTGCTCTGGAGCTGGCCGCCGGGCACCTCGACGGCAGCCTCGCCGGCCACCCGGCCCTGGTGATCGGGGCCGGCGCGATGGGGTCGCTCGGGGTGGCCACGCTGTCCCGGCAGGGCGCCGGGCCGCTCACGGTCACCAACCGGGGCGCCGACCGGGCCGTCCGGCTCGCCGAGTCGTACGGGGCGGACGCCGCGCCGATGACCGAGCTGGCCGCCACGCTCTCCACAGTGGACATCGTAGTGGCCGCCACCGCGTCGACTGAACCGGTCCTCACCCGGGCGGTGGTCAGCGCCGCGCTCGCCGAGCGGGGCCCCGCGCGGGGTCCGCTGGTCCTGCTCGACCTGGCCGTCCCCCGCGACGTCGAGGAGGGCGTCGCCGACCTGCCCGGCGTCGAGGTGATCGACATCGACCGGATGGCGGCGCTGCTCGCCGACGGCCCGGCCGCGGCGGACGCCGCCGCCGTCGAGCGGATCGTGCTCGGCGAGGTGGAGAGCTTCCTCACCTGGCTGCGCGGCGCCGACGTGGCGCCCACCGTGGCGGCGCTGCGCGGTCGCGCCGACGACGTCGTCACCGCCGAGCTGCGTCGTCTGGCCCAGCGCCGCCCCGACCTCGGCGACGACCTGCGGGCCGAGGTGGCCCGTACGGTGCACCGCGTGGTGCAGCGACTGCTGCACCAGCCCACCGTCAAGGTCCGCCAACTGGCGGCCGAGCCCGGTGGCGACCAGTACGCGGCGCTGCTGCGCGAGCTGTTCGACCTCCAGGTGCCGCAGACCTCGCCGGTGGACACCGTCCCCGACGTGCTGACTCCCGCCAACTACCCGGTGACCGGCGCCGACGCCACCGAGCAGATCCCGCCCACCGGAGGTGCGCGATGACCGCCCCCCTGCGCCTCGGCACCCGGGGCAGCGCTCTGGCGCTGGCCCAGTCCGGCCAGGTCGCCGAGGCGTTGACCGTCGCCACCGGCCGCCCGGTCGAGCTGGTCGAGGTGGTCACCGCCGGCGATCGCTCCAGCGCGCCGGTGCACCGGCTCGGCGTCGGGGTGTTCGTCTCCGCGCTGCGTGACGCGCTGACCGCCCGGACGATCGACTTCGCCGTGCACTCCTACAAGGATCTGCCCACGGCCGGTGCCGCCGGGCTGCACATCGCGGCCGTGCCGGCCCGACAGGACCCGCGCGACGCGCTGATCGCCCAGGGCGGGCGGACGCTCGCCGAGCTGCCGCCCGGCGCCACCGTGGGCACCGGCGCGCTGCGCCGCATCGCCCAGCTGCACGCTCTCGGGCTGCAACTGGAGGTCACCCCGATCCGCGGCAACATCGACACCCGCCTGGCGCGGGTGCTCGGCCCCGAGGCCGACCTCGACGCGGTCGTGCTGGCCCGGGCCGGACTGGCCCGGATCGGCCGGACCGACGCGATCACCGAGACGCTCGACCCGATGCTCATGCTGCCCGCGCCCGCCCAGGGCGCGCTGGCCGTGGAGTGCCGGGTCGACGACCAGGAGCTGGTCGAGCTGCTCGGGACGCTCGACCACGCACCGTCGCGCGCCGCGGTCACCGCGGAGCGCGCGTTGCTGGCAACCCTGGAGGCCGGGTGCAGCGCACCCGTCGCCGCCTATGCCGAACTCGCCGAAGGCGAGACCGGCGATGAGATCTACCTGCGCGGGGCGGTGATCAGCCCGGACGGCACTCGTGACCTCCGGCTGTCCCGCACCGGAACGCCCGCCGACGCGGCGGAGATCGGTAAGGCACTCGCCGCCGAACTCCTCGAACTCGGCGCCGACTCGATCCTCGGCCACGAAGGACACACCGGCCCGGGGACCCAGCAATTTGGGAGCACAGAATGACCCGCACCCGTAAGCCCGTCGGCCGTATCGCGTTCGTCGGGGCTGGCCCCGGTGACCCGGGCCTGCTGACCCGTCGGGCGCACGACGCCCTGGTCGACGCCGACCAGGTGATCTACGACCGGGGAGTCCCCGAGTCGCTGCTCGCCGTCGTCCGCGCCGAGGCCAGAGACGACGCCGAGTTCACCCCGGCCGAAGGCGCGCCGGGGGACGTGGCGAAGGTGCTGATCTCCGCGGCCCGGTCCGGGCTGAACGCGGTGCACCTGGTTGCCGGTGACCCGTTCGGCCACGACTCGGTGGTCAAGGAGGTGCAGGCGGTGGCCCGCACCGCCGCCCACTTCGAGGTGGTGCCGGGCGTCGGCCAGGCCGAGGGCGTCGCCACCTACGCGGGGGTCCCGCTGCCGGGTGTGCGTACCGCCGCCGACGTCGAGGACGTCAGTACGCTGGACTTCGAGGCGCTGGCCGCGGCCGTCGGCCGGGGTTCGCTCGCGCTCGCGGTGGACGCCGGCGACCTCGCCGCCGTCCGGGACGGCCTGCTGGCCGCCGGGGTCGACGGCACCACCGGTGTCGGGGTGACCGGCGACGGCACCGGCGAGACCCAGTACACGACCACGTCGACCGTGGACAGCTTCGTGGCCGCCGCGCTCGGCTTCACCGGCCGGGTGGTGCTCACCGTCGGCGCGGGTGTGGGCCAGCGCGACAAGATGAGCTGGTGGGAGAACCGCCCGCTGTACGGCTGGAAGGTGCTGGTGCCCCGCACCAAGGAGCAGGCCGGCGCGATGAGCGCCCGGCTGCGGGCGTACGGGGCGATCCCGTGCGAGGTGCCGACCATCGCGGTCGAGCCGCCGCGCACCCCGGCGCAGATGGAGCGGGCCGTCAAGGGCCTGGTCGACGGCCGGTACGCCTGGGTGATCTTCACTTCGGTGAATGCGGTCCGCGCGGTCTGGGAGAAGTTCGCCGAGCACGGTCTGGACGCCCGGCACTTCGGCGGCGTCAAGATCGCCTGCATCGGCGAGGCGACCGCGGACGCGGTCCGCGCGTTCGGCATCCAGCCGGAGCTGATCCCCGCCGGGGAGCAGTCCTCCGAGGGGCTGCTGGCCGAGTTCTCGCCGCACGACGAGATCCTCGACCCGGTCGGCCGGGTGCTGCTGCCGCGCGCCGACATCGCCACCGAGACGCTCGCCGCCGGGCTCACCGAGCGCGGCTGGGAGGTCGACGACGTGACCGCGTACCGGACGGTGCGGGCCGCGCCGCCGCCCGCCGAGATCCGGGACGCGATCAAGTCGGGCGGGTTCGACGCGGTCCTCTTCACGTCTTCTTCCACTGTGCGGAACCTGGTCGGCATCGCCGGGAAGCCGCACGCGCGGACCGTTGTTGCCGTGATTGGGCCCAAGACGGCGGAGACCGCGACGGAGTTCGGCCTTCGGGTCGACGTCCAGCCACCGCACGCCTCGGTGCCCGACCTGGTGGAGGCGCTCGCCGCCTACGCCGTCGAGCTGCGCGAGAAGCTGGCCGCCATGCCGGCCAAGCAGCGCCGTGGCTCGAAGGTGCAGGGGCCGACCGCCCTCCGCTTCCGGTAGTCGTCTTCAGGAGGGCCCTCCCATGTCGTACCCCGAGATCCGGCCCCGCCGCCTGCGCCGCTCCCCGGCGATCCGTCGGCTGGTGTCCGAGACCCGGGTCGACCCGGCCGAGCTGGTCGTGCCGATGTTCGTCAAGGAAGGGCTGACCGAGCCCCGGGCCATCGGGTCGCTCCCGGGGGTGCTCCAGCACTCCCGGGACTCCCTGCGCAAGGCGGCCACCGAGGCGGTCCAGGCCGGCGTCGGCGGGATCATGCTCTTCGGGGTGCCCGAGCGGCGTGACCCGACCGGGTCCGGCGGCATCGACCCGAACGGCATCCTGAACGTCGCCATCCGCGACGTGGTGTCCGAGGTGGGTGACAGCACGGTCGTGATGAGCGACCTGTGCCTGGACGAGTTCACCTCACACGGGCACTGCGGCGTGCTCACCGCGGACGGTGCGGTGGACAATGACGCCACCCTGGCCGCGTACGCCGAGATGGCGGTCGCCCAGGCCGAAGCCGGGGTCCACATGGTCGGGCCGTCCGGGATGATGGACGGCCAGGTCGGCGTGGTCCGCCGGGCGCTCGACGCCGCCGGCCACCAGGATGTGGCGGTGCTGGCGTACGCGGTGAAGTACGCTTCGGCGTTCTTCGGCCCGTTCCGGGAGGCGGTGGAGTCGGCGCTGGAGGGCGACCGACGCGCCTACCAGCAGGATCCGGCCAATCTGCGCGAGTCGCTGCGCGAGGTGGCGCTCGACGTCGCCGAGGGCGCCGACCTGGTGATGGTCAAGCCGGCGCTGCCCTACCTCGACGTGGTGTCGGCGGTGCGGGCCGCGGTGGACGTCCCGGTCGCCGCCTACCAGGTCTCCGGGGAGTACGCGATGGTCGAGGCGGCTGCCGCGAACGGTTGGATCGACCGGGAGCGGGTCATGCTGGAGACGCTCACCTCGATCAAGCGGGCCGGCGCGCAGATCATCCTCACCTACTGGGCGGTCGAAGCCGCCGGTCTGCTCCGCCAGCGCTACTGACCGACTCCGCGGGTCCCGCCGGGGTGGCCACCTCGTCGGCGCCCGCGACGGCGGCCGGAAGTCGCCGGCTGGTCAGCCAGGCGAGCGCCAACCGAGCCCCTGGAGCAGCCGGAACGCGATCAGCGACCCGACGCTCCAGGCGGCCCCGGCCAACACCGAGCCGACCGTGAACAGCAGCAGCGCGGTCAGGTAGGTGCGGCGGGCGCCGAAGCGGCCGATCGCCCAGGCGGCGGTGGGCATCACCGCGACCAGGGCGAGCGCATAGCCGCTGGTGACCCAGCCGATCGTGGTGAGGTTGGTGTCGAGGTCGTCGACCAGCCTCGGCAGGGCCACCACGGTGACGGTGGTGTCGATCACCGCGAGCAGAGCACCCAGGGTCAGGTACCAGCCGAGCCGTCGCGCGGAGGCGTCCATGTCGTCGGCTCAGGGCCGGACCCGGCGGGCGGTGCGCAGCGCCTCGGCCCACCAGGCCAGCTCGCTCAGCGTGGCGTCGGCGGCCTGCCGCAGCGGCTCGTCGTCGACCAGCCGACCGGCGACGTCGAGTCGCTCCCAGGGAGCCCGGAGCACCACCCCGGAGCGGGTCGTGGCGGCCTGCACCTCGGCGAAGACCAGCCGGAGCTGCTCGACCGCGCGGATGCCGCCGGAACCGGCGCCGTACGACACGAAGGCCACCGGCTTGCGGGCCCACTCCCGGTAGTGCCAGTCGATGGCGTTCTTCAGGGCGGCCGGGAAGCTGTGGTTGTACTCGGGTGTCACCACCACGAACGCGTCGGCGGCGGCCAACCGGGCACTGATCGGGCTGGCCGAATTGCCTCCGGGAGGGGTGTCGGCGAATGGCAGCGCCACCTCGGCGAGGTCGACGAGGTCCAGGTCGAGGTCCCGGCGGCGGCTCCCGTGGGCGACGAACCAGTCGGCGATCGAGCGGCCCACCCGAGGTTGCCGGACGCTCCCGACGAGCACGGCGACGGTCGGCGGTGCGGTGTCCTCTTGCGTAGTCATGCCTCGGACGCTAGGACTTGAACTAATGGTGAAGTCAATGGCGGCGGGGGAGTGGCGATGGGCACGTTGACGGTCGGCGAGGTGGCCCGGGAGAGCGGGGTCAGCGGCTCCGCGGTGCGGTTCTACGAGCGGCAGGGCCTGATCACGGCTGCCCGTACCGGCGGCAACCAGCGGCGCTTCGACGCCGACGCGGCCTGCCGGATCAGGGTGGCGCGGGTGGCCCAGCGCGTCGGCCTGACCGTCAACGAGATCCGTGACCTGCTCGCGGCCCTGCCACCCGACCCCCAGCTGGCCGACTGGCAGAGTCTGCACGATCGGCTGACCGCCGAGGCCGAGCGGCGCATCCGCGACCTGCACGCGGCACTGGACGACATCGGCTCCGGTCGCCGCCTCTGCGAGCTGTGACCTCGACCGGTCCGCGGTCCGCTGATCGTCGCCCGCGCGCCCTGACGATCAGGGCAGGTGCCCCGGCTGGTCAACCACGGCCATCCGGACGACGGCGGCGAGCAGCTCACCGGCATGGGCCCAAGGCCCAAGGCCCAAGGGCCACCTTGACGCCCTTTGCTCTGCTTCAGCGGAGGCAACACTAAGAGCCTCACACTGTCGCCTCCGTTGAAGCAGAGCAAAGGATGCGTGGGGGGTGCGGCGAGTCCCTGAGCCGGCCAGCTTTCCACAGGGTTATCCACAGGGGTTGAGAGGCGGGTCTCGGCCGAGAATGGTTGTCGGATGGCTTCCGCACTCGTTCCTCCTCCGCCACCCGGCCCGACCGTCGGGCGGTTTCCCATCACCGGCCTGGTCCGGCGGGCCCGTCGGATGAAGGGTTTGGGTCAACGCCAGATGGCCCGCTTCGCCAAGGTCTCACCGTCGACCGTGGGCAAGGTCGAGGCCGGCAGTCTGACACCGAGTCTGGCGGTGCTGGAGCGCCTACTCGGCGCGGCCGGGCTCTATCTGGTGGTGGTGGACCAGGAGGGCCGGGTGATTCGACCGATGGCCGACCGCGACGACGTTCACGACGGCGCCGGACGCCGCTACCCCGCCCACCTCGATACGATCCTCGATCCTGAGCCGGGGGAGTGGTGGGGGGACATCTACGGCCTGGCACGGCCGCCGGAGACCTACCACCGCAGCTCGGCGGACCGCGAGGCGCGGCGCCGACGCAGCCAGTGGGAGGTGCGGGTCGCGCAGTATCGGCACCTGCCACCGCCCCCGATCATCGACGAATACTACTGACACCGCGAACGGCCCACCCTCCGGGGAAACCGGACGGTGGGCCGTCAGCGCCGTCGTTCAGTCGTCGTTGGTGATCGTTCCGGTCGCCAGGGGGTCGGCCAGCCGCAGGCCGGGCACCCCGGCCACCAGCAGGGTCAACTTCTCGTCCGACTCGCGCCGCCGGTCACCCCGCACGGTGACCGGGAAAGCCACCGAGGTGTCACCGGCGGCCAGCACCTTGCAGCCGGCGTACGGCTCGAAGTCCGAACCGGCCTGCGCCGTGAGGCCGACGGTCGCGGCGCAGAGCAGCACCGGCTGGGACAACGGTCGGGACACGGTCGCCGTGAAGGTGAGCTGACGGGTGCCCTGGTCGCCCTCGACCACAGACGTGTCGGTGACGGTCAACGACGCCCGGGACCGGAAACGGGCCACCTGCGGGTCGTGGTCGCTGGAGCCCCGCGACCCGTCACCCGTGAACTCCGCCGGCCAGTCGGCGTTGACGTGCGCCGCCCGCACCTGCACCAGGTCACCGTAGAGCGCGTCGTTGACGAACAGGTGGTCCAGCGTCTGCGCCTGCCCCTCGAAGCTGTACGAGTAGGCCGATGCCGGCACCTGCGCGACGAGGGTGTCCCACAGGTTGTGCAGGCCGGCCTCGTAGAGCGGGGCGAGTTGGTCCGACGGCGTCGGCTGAGCGCCGGTGGCGATGGGGTCGTCCGGGCGGGGGAAGACGTTCAGGTCCCCGCCGTAGACCACCCGGGCGCTCTGATCAGCCGCCTCGATCGCGGTGACGATCGCCGCGCCGTACGCCGCCTGCTCCCGCCGCTGCCCGATCCGGCTGTCCGGGCCGGAGGAGTAGTGGTTGCTCAGCGCGTACAGGGTGAACCGCTCGGCCGCGCCGGGCGCCGCGGCCACCGTGAACTTGCCCAGCTGGGGTGCCCGGGTGAAGACGTTGTTGCCGTCCTTCCCGGTCGACGTGTCCACATCGGGCGGCAGCACCGCGTTGAGGGCCTTCGGGTTCTGCACGTCGGCGTTGCCGGGCAGTCCGGGGGCCCGGTACTGGACGGTCGGCGCCGAGCCGAGCAGCGGGTCGTTCGCCGTCGCGGCCGCCAACGACAGCCGGTCGGTGCGGTACAGGAACGCGGCGGTGATACCGCGGGCGTCCGCGCCGGTCCGGTCATAGGTGGCGGCGTACGCCGGCCCGCCGGCCGCCGCCACCGCGAGCGCCAACTCCTGGATGCTGTCCGGAGCGCCGTCGGCGTTGTTGGTGTCGCCGCAGGCCAGCGCCGCCCCGGAGACCGTGCAGATGTCCTGGTCCTCGGCCTCCTGCACCAGGATCAGATCGGGCGCGTGCAGGTCCTTGACGATCTGGTCGGCGAGCGACGTCAGATGCTCCCGGTAGTCCGCCTCGCTGCTCGGCACGTAGTCGAACGGCGGGGCGACGCCCGGGCAGCCGGCGTTACCGGCGAAGTCGCAGCCGTCGAACGGGTCGTCGCGGTAGTCGTACAGGTTCTCCACGTTGTACGTGGCGACCGCGACCTCCTGGGAACGGTCGGCCGGCTTCGGCGGGTTGTTCTTCGACGGGTCGGCCCCGGCGTCGAACTCGGCCCGCTCGACCTGCACGCCGTACTTCTCGAACGAGTAGTAGACGCCGCCCACCGCGTCCGCGCGCAGCGTGTCGAAGGTGTGCGCCGGCGGGAGCAGCGCCGTGCTGTCCCCGGCGGTGCCCTTCACACCCATGCTGCCGAGCAGCACGCGCTGACCGTTGCCGTCGTCGAAGCGCCGGCTCGGGTCATTGTCCAGCGGGTGGGAGTCCCGGAAGACCCGCCGGGCGTACGGGTCGGCGCGGTCGAGCAGCGGGTCGTCCCGGTCGACGACCCACAGCTCCGCGTCCGCCGTGGAGGAGAAGACGTCGCGACCGCTCACCGCGCCGCTGCCCGCGCGTACGCGCAGCCGGGCGCCCTCGTGCCGCTCCCACCAGCGCTGCGCGTCGGTCAGCTCGACCGGCGGCACCGCGTCGGTCACCGTGACCGTGGTGTCCACGTCCAGTCCGGTGGCGATCCGGCGGACCAGCGACGCGCCGGAGAGCTGGGTGAGGTTGTAGTACTCCGACACCCGGGCCCGGAGCACCACCTCGTCGCCGACCGTCGGCACGTAGCCGCCGATCAGCGAGGTGAACGTGCCCATGAACACGAAGATGCCGTCGGAGCTGGTCGGGTCACCGTCGGTGTCACCACTGCGGCTCTGCAGGAAGAACCCGTTCTGCTCCGCACCGGCCGCCGTACGGGCAAGCGTCAACTGGGTGATCACGCCACGGACGTCGTACATCGTGCTGCTCGTGCCGTTGCCGCTCGCCGGTGCGAGCGGTGACCGGTCGGCGGGGCCGGACTCGGTGTCGGTGGTCGGACCCTGCACCTCGCCGACGGTCAGCTCCCGGGTGACCTGCACGGCCAGCGCGCAGGTGGCGGTGCCACCGCCCGCGTCGGTCGTGGTCACGGTGACGGTGTACGCCCCGGCGGTGAGGTCGGCGCTCGCGCTGATCGTGGCGCGGGCGGTGCCGCCCACCCCGTCGGCCGGGGTGAATGCGGTACGGGTGATCGAGCCGGAGGTCGGGCTCGGGCTGATCGCGGTCACCGCCAGGTCGACGATCGTGTCGTCGGGGTCGGCGGCGGTCACCTCGCGGCTCGCGGCCGTTCCGGCGGCGGTGACCAGCGGCCCACCACAGGTCAGCGTGGCCGGCGCGTCGACCGGACCACCGCCGTCCACGGTGTGCGAGCCGAGCCCGTCGAAGGTGTCGACCGGCAGACCGGTCCACTGTGCGGCGGGGTCGAACGCGTCCGACGGGTCGGTGTCGCCCGCCGTCACCGTGGGCAGCCGGCGCAGTGTGTTGTCCGCCGTGCTGGTCGCGCCGGCGCCCCACTCGGTGCCCGGGTCGACGCCCACCTGGCCGATCGAGTCGAGCACCGTGGTGCCCCGGCGCAGCACTATCGCGTCGTCGCCGTTGAACAGGCTCGCCCCGGTGGTCTGGTCGGCCTGGGCGAGGATGGCCGCCCCGGCCGAGGCGCTGGCGAACACGAACACGTCCCCGGCAGCGACGTTCCCGGCCAGCGCGATGGTGGTCGGGGTGGTGGAGCCGTTGAAGTAGAGCTGGAGCTGGTAGCCGCCCGCGGTGAGGTCCACGGCGGTGCCGGTGCCGTTGAACAGCTCGATCGCCTTGTTGTTCGACGAGCCTTCGACGTACTCCGAGATGAACAGGTCGGTAGGCGCGGCGCTGGCCGCGGTGGGTGTGACGCCGAGGGCCGTGACGGTCACTGCGGCGGTGGCGATCGCGAGCGCGGCTGTCGTGCGGCGCGGGCGCATAGGGCCTCCACGATGGGTGGATGGGGGTCAACGCACGTTAAGGTGCGTAACCGTCCATCGTCCATCCCCCACCGGACAGTTTCGTGAATTCCTCAGCGCGGCTGGTCGAGGCGGTGCACCAGCTCGGCGACGTCGACGCTGTATTCGCACCAGTCCCGGTCGGGCCGGTAGCCCAGCTCCGCGTTGACCTTGAGCATCGCCTCGTTGGCCTGGGCGTTCCAGGTCTGCACCTCGGCCAGCTCCGGCTCGGCGGAGCGCAGCTCCAGCAGCATCCGCGCCTTGATCGCCCGGTCGATGCCGTAACCCCGGTGGTCCTGCGCGACGATCGTGTCGTACTGATCGGCGCGGGTCGGGTGCTGCGCCGGCACCACGACCTCGGTCAGGCCGGCCACCTCGCCACTCTGCTCGTGCTGGGCCAGGACGATGTACGGCTTCATGCCCCGCCGGTGCAGGGTGTCCAGGCTGTCCCGCAGCCGCTCCGGGTCATACGAGCTGGGACGCAACTCGCCGTCGTCGACGTCGCGCACCTCGGCCTTGGCCCGCGCGTACGACTCGATCAGGTCGTCCGGTGGCCCACCGGGGTAGAACTCCAGGTGGTAGCCCGCGCCGATCCCGATGGCCATCTCGGCCAGCTCGGCCCAGTCCACCGAGGTCAGGTCGAGCACGCTGCGCGTCTCCACGTACTCCCGGGTGAAGCCGAGCGACTCGTAGAAGCCCACCGCCGGCGTGTCGCCGACCACCTCGACCCCGATCGACTGGAAACCCTCCTGGTAGACGCGGCGGGCGGCGCGTAGCACCAGCTCACGGCCGAGGCCGTTGCGTCGTACGGAGGGATGCACCAGCACCTCGAGCACCCCGATGTCGCCGAGGAGCAGCACGTGGACCTGCCCGAGGACGGCGCCGGTCTCGCCGGGAGCGCTCGGTTCGGCCTGGGCGAGCCAGGAGATCCGTCGCTCACCGGGCATCACCTCGCCGAGATACTCCCGCAGGGAGGTCTCCCGCCACGGCGGGTCCTGCGGCAGATCGGCCGCCAGCACCGCGTTCAGCGTTGTCAGCAGCGACGCGATCTCGGCGGACGACGCGGTCCTGGGGTCCCACTCGCGCACCATCACCCGTCTAGCTTGCCGCTAACGGCTGCTCGGGGGAAGTGTCCAGTCCTCCAATGTACGCGGACGATCACATCACGTACGGCTGGCCCGTCCGTACCGGTCAGCGGTGTTATAGACGGCCTGGGCGTACCGCCGCACGTCGTTGTACGACAGGATCGCGTTCCACCAGTCGCCCGGGATGCTCAGGTTGCGGCCGCCCTTGCACAGGTAGTTGCCGGCCGCCAGGGCGGCGTCGTCCAGGTCGTGAGGGTCCTTCACGCCGTCGGCGTCGGCGTCCGCGCCGATCTCCTGCCACGTGGTCGGGATGAACTGCATCGGCCCGATCGCCCGGTCGTAGGTGCTGTCCTTGTCGAGCAACCCACGGTCGGTGTCGATGATCCGCATCCGGCCGCCGTTCCCGTCCAGCGGCAGCCCGATGATCTGGGGCAGCGCCTTGCCGTCCGTCCCCAACCGCGCGCCGTTGGCCGAGCCGTGGCCGGACTCGACCTGGCCGATCGCGGCCAACGTCGTCCAGCTCAACGCGCAGCTGCGGTTGGTCTGGGCGAGCATCAGCTCGGCGTACCCGTACGCCTGCATCGCGGTCGCGGGAATGTTGACCTTGGCCCCGACCTGCTGCGCCCAGGCGGCCAGGGAGTCCGACGGACGGCCGCCGGTCGTCGGACCGACGGCCGGCCCGGTCGGCATGCCGCCGCTCGGGAACGCTCCGGTGGGCAGCGGTGCGGTCGGCATCGGCCCGGTGGGCAGAGGGCCGGTGGGCAGTGGGCCGGTGGGCCGCGGGTCGAGCGGCACCGCCGGCGGCACGGCCACGGTCGGCGCGGCAGTGACGTCGACCGCCACCGGTCGGGACCCACGGATCGTGGCCGGGACGAGCAACGCCCCCGCCGCGGCGGTCGCGGCCACCAGGACCAGCAGGAAGACCCCCGGGACCGTGAGTCGACCGCTGGGCCGGCGGGCCCAGTCGCGGGTCGCCCGGGCGGCGGTCACCGCGGCCTGACGTGGCGGTGGCACCCGTACGGCGTGCGCAAACGGCACCCGCCGCCGGCGGCCGCGCTCGGGCGTCGGCACCACTGCGACACCGTCCACCTTGGTCGCCGTCAGGTCGGTGGCGGTGGCGCCCGCCGCGACCGTGACTGCCCCGTCGTCGGCCTTCGCGCCGTCGGTCTTCGCGTTGGCGCTGTCGGCGTTGGCGGCGTCGGTGTCGGTGTCGGCGGTTGGGGCGTCGTCGGCGGCTGGGGCTGGGACGTCGGCGGCTGGGGCGTCGTCGGCGGTTGGGGCGGTCGGCGGGGCGGTGGTGTCCGAAGTGGGCTTCGCCGCGGTGATGTCGCCGGTGGCGGTGTCCCCCAGCTGGTCACCGGTCGCGGCATCGACGCTCGGGGGTAGGGGTGCGGTCACGGGCGTCGCGGGGGTTTTCGCCTTCGCGTCGGTCGTGCGGATGCTGAGCCAGGGCCGGCGGGGGCGGGGCACGGCCGCGGGCACCGGATCCGGCGCGGCGCCCGACTCGGCCAGCGGCCCGTCCAGCGGCGCGGCCGGCCGAAGCGGTTGCACACGCGTCTTGTCCTCGCCGTCCACCACCCGTCGAGTATCACTCATGTCCCCGGCGACCGTCAGGCCCACGTACCCTGATCGCCATGCCCCGGTACGAGTTCCGCTGCCGCGCCTGCGGCGACACTTTCGAGGTCAACCGTCCGATGGCGGAGGCCGGCGCGCCGGCCACCTGCCCGCAGGGCCATGTCGACACGGTCAAGCTGCTCTCGGCGGTGTCGGTCACCGGTCGGGGCGCTGGTGGCGCGCAAGCTCCCGCTGGTGGCGGTGGCTGCTGCGGGGGTGCCTGCGGCTGCTGAGCCGGGCGTTCCGGTGACCGGCCGGTGGGCTGGCCTTGCCGGGAGCGGGTTCGAGTGGCACCTTGAGGCGGCACGTGCCCGGCCGTTCTCACGATGCGTGACCGCTCGGAGTCAGGCAGCATGAACCCGACGTCACGGGCGGAGGTTCCACGCATGTCGCCACGGATCCAGCTCCCGAGCGGTTGGGTGACCTTCGTGTTCACCGACATCGAGGGCTCGACCCGGCTGGCCCAACTGCTCGGCGCGGACTACCGCCCGGTGCTCGCCGAGCACCGCCGGTTGCTGCGTCGCACCCTGGCCGCCACCGGTGGCGCGGAGCTGCTGACCGAGGGCGACTCGTTCTTCCTGGCCTTCGACGACGCGGCGGCGGCGCTGACCGCCTGCCTGACCGCCCAGCGGGCGTTGGCGAGCCACGACTGGCCCACCGAGGAGGCCGCGCCCCGGGTGCGGATGGGCTTGCACACCGGGTACGCCGAGCCCCGCGACGGGGAGTACGCGAGCCCCGAGGTGCATCGGGCCGCCCGGGTGGCCGCGGCCGCGCACGGCGGACAGGTGCTCTGTTCGGCGTCCACCGCCCGCCGGGCCGATCCGCTGCCCCCGGGCGCCACCCTGCTGGACCTGGGCCTGCACCGGCTGCGTGGCTTCGACGACCGGGAGCGGTTGTTCCAACTGGTCGCGCCCGGCCTGGAGCGGCAGTTCCCCCGCCCCCGCACCGCCGACGCGGTGGCGCACAACCTACCGACCCAGGTGACCTCGTTCGTCGGGCGGGAGGTCGAGCGGGCCGAGCTGGGCCGGTTGGTGGAGCGGCACCGACTGGTCACCGTGCTGGGCGCGGGCGGCGCGGGGAAGACCCGGCTCGCCGTGGAGTTGGCCGGTGGCGTCGTCGAGGCGTACCCGGACGGGGTCTGGTTCGTCGACATCGCCGCGGTGACCGACCCGGGGTTGGTGGCGTTCGCCATCGCCGCGGTGCTCGGGCTGCGGCCCGAGCCGGGCCGTCCGATGCTGGACACCCTCGTCGAGTACGCGGCCGCCCGCCGGATGCTGGTCGTGCTGGACACCTGCGACACGCAACCGGCGGCCTGCGGCGAGGTCATTTCGCGGCTGCTCTCCGGCGGGGGTGGCGTGCGGGTGCTGGCGACCAGCCGCGAGTCGTTCAGCCTGCCCGGCGAGGTGGTCTGGCGGATCCCGCCGCTCTCGGTCGATCCCCGCCCGGACGGCGCGGAGAGCGACGCGGTCGCGCTGCTGCTGGACCGTACGGCGGCGGCCCGCGGCGGTCGGCGGCCCGACCCGTCCGAGTCGGCCGACCTGCGCCGGGTGGTGCAGCGGCTGGACGGGCTGCCCCTCGCCATCGAGTTGGCGGCCGCCCGGCTGCGGGTGCTCTCCGTGGGTCAGCTGGCCGAGCGGTTGGACGACGTCCTCGGCACGCTGGACGCCGGCCGGGAGGATCCGGATCCACCGCCGGTCGAGCGGGGCTGGTCCGGCAACCAGCAGGACACCGTGGACCTGGTGGCCGCGGCGATCGGGACACCGCCGCCGACCCCGGCGAGCAGGGCCGTGCAGCGCTCGGCCACCGAACGGCACCTGACCATGCAGGCGACCGTCACGTGGTCGTACCGCACGTTGGGGCCGCGGGCCGCGCGGCTGCTGCGCTGGCTGGCGGTCTTCGCGGGGCCGGTGGATCTGCCGACTGTGGAGTGGCTGCTGGGCGACGATCCGCTGGATCCACTGTCGGTGCTGGTGGACAAGTCGATGGTGTTGGCCGAGCCGCGCGCCGCCGGCAGTTCGTACCGGATGCTCGACCCGATTCGGGCGTACGCGGCACGGCGGTTGGCCGAGGCGGGTGAGGAGCAGGCTGCCCGGGACCGGCACGTGGCCTGGTCGGCGCACGCGCTGGAGCGGGCCCACCTGGGGCCGGACGGCCGGCCGGTGACGTTGTCGCTCTACACCCTCGACCCGCTGGCCGACGAGCTGCGCGCCGCGCTGCGCTGGTGCGCCACCGGCGGCAGCGCCCGTGCCGGTCTCCGCTTGGCCGGTGGGCTGGACCAGTGGTGGCGCGAGCGCGGGCTGGCCCGGGAGGGTCGACTCTGGCTGTTCCGGCTGTACGGACGGATCGCCGAGACCGGCGAGCGGATCCCGGACGCGGAGCTGGCGGCGGCGTACCACATGCACTCGCTGCATGCCGGCGCCGACGGCGAGTTCGCCGAGGAGCTGCGCTACTCGCAGCGGGCGGAGGCAGCCGCCCGACAGGCCGGCGACGCCGGGCTGCTGGCCCGGGTGCTCGCCGGCAGGGCCGCGCCGTTGGTGGACATGGGCCAGTTCTTCGAGGCCGAGCGGGTCTGTCGGGAGGTCATCGACTGGGCCCACGGGCAGGACGTGGTCGGCGAGGCGCTGTTCGCGGTGTTCAGCCTGGCCGAGCTGCTGTGGCGGCGCGGCGCGCTGGAGGAGGCGGCGGAGCTGCTGGGAGCGGCGCGTCCGGTGGAGGCCGCCCGGCCGGTCGAGCGGGGCCGGCGTTCGGTGGACATGCTGCTCGGGATGGTCGCGCTGGCCCGGGGCGACGTGATCGCCGCGCACGAGCACCTGCTGGTGGCGCTGCGCTCACGGATGGGTCACGGCTACCACGGCCGGGCCTGCGACACGCTGAACGCGATCGCGGTGCGCTGCGCTCTCGGTGGAGACCGGTTGACGGCCGCGCGGCTGTTCGGGGCGGCCCAGGCCACCCGGGCGAGCATGCGAGCGACGCCGGGTATCTACGGCGGCTACTGGGCCGACCAGCAGGCGGAGCTGCGGTCGATGGCGGGTGACGCCGCGTTCGACGACGCGTACGGGGAGGGTGCCGAGATGGGCCTGGACGAGGCCGTGGCACTGGCGCTCGACGTGGAACACCCGGACCTGGCAGCGGATTCGACCCGATTCAGCACCGACCTGTCCCAACACGCGCCGCCCCCGCGCCCCGCCGACCCCAACCGCCACCCCGCAACCCGAACGGAACGCGCCTGACCCTCCTTTGTTGATCATGAAGTTATTGCCGCGACACGCCGGGCGGACGGGCAATAACTTCATGATCACCGCGACGGGGGGTGTGGGGTGGGGGTGGGGGTTGGGGGTGGGGGTTGGGGGTGGGGTTAGTGGGTTGTGGCCTTGGCTTCGGCTTGGGCCTTCATGCGGGCGGCTCGGTCGATGTCGGCCTGCTGGACGGCGGCCACCGAGCCGAAGATGTGGACCGCCTGGTAGTACGTCCAGGCCAGGCTGTAGCAGGCCGGGCGGACGACCGAGTTGTACGTGGCGCAGACCCGCTTCAGGTCCTCGTAGAAGGCGCTGTCCAGGCGGGACTTGTTGGCGGAGAACTGGCCGACCGCCTTGTAGTTGCGGTAGCCGAAGTCGTGTCGGTAGCAGCTCAGGTTGAAGGTGAACCCGAGCGGGTTGTCCGGGCTGGACGAGCAGTAGTCGGTGGACCAGTCGAAGTTGTACTCGGCCCAGGGGGCCCGGTTGACGCGGGCGCTGTTCCAGGAGTTGTAGCTGGACGCGCTGGTCTGGGTCCAGCTCGACAGCACGGACAGTCGCTCCGCGGGGGTGACGGCGGCGGCGGGGGAGGCGACGGCGAGGGTGGCGAGCAGCGCTAGCGCGCCCGAGGCGAACAGGGTGGCGAGACGTCGGGGCACGGTTTACCTCCGCGGGGTGAGCGGTGGGACGGAAGTTACCGGCGGGTTACCGGATGTCGATGAGTGTCGATCAGCTGATCAACTGGGCGGTATGTGCGCCGCCAACTATTGGTGACATACGTTCAAACAGACGAATGCCCTGGGTGCGCGAGGCACCCGGGGCATTCCGCGGAACGGGTCAGTGCAGCAGGAACGCCGGCGGGCTGGCCGGGCTCTCGTTGGCGGTACGGTCCAGCGCGGTCACCCGGTAGGTGTAGCGCCGGCCGGGCTCGGCCGACGTGTCCACCCAGGACTGGGTGCCGCCGGCGGTGGCCCGGACGGTGTCGACCAGGTGCGTGGCGTCCGCCGTGGCGCACCGCCCGGGCAGCGTGGTGCCGTCGAACCGGTAGATCGCGTACGAGGTGGCCGTGCCCAGCGGGCCCACGCCGTCGGCGGGCTGGCGCCAGGTCAGCCGCACCCCGTCGGCCTCCCGGGCGACCCTGGTGACCACCGGGAGGAGCAACGGCTTCGACGGCAGGTGCGGCATGGCCGGCACGAGGGCTGGGCGGGAGTAGTGCTCGGCCGCGTAGATGTCGGTGGCGCCGAGCCGGTTGGCCCGCACCTGGACGGCCGAGAAGTGCACGTTGCCCTGCACCTCGGGGTACGACCGGTTGAGCGTCAGGTGGTCGGACAGCTCACGCGGGTTCTGCCAGTACGGCCCGTACGCCGGATCGCCGCTCTTGTAGTCGGCCTGGCCGATGTAGAGCTGGACACGGGTGCCGCGCACGGTCTCGGCCCACCACGGGACCAGCCGCGCGTAGTCGGCCGCCGGGTACTGGCCGATGTACCAGTAGAGCTGCGGCACCACGTAGTCGATCCACTCCTGCTTGACCCACTTGCGGGTGTCGGCGGAGATGATGTCGTACGACTGGCTGCCGGTGGTGTCCGAGCCGAGCGGGTCGGCGCTCTTGTTGCGCCAGATGCCGAACGGGCTGACGCCGAACTTCACCCACGGCTTCGCCGCCTTGATCTTGCCGTTCATCTCCTGGATCAGCAGGTTGATGTTGTCCCGCCGCCAGTCGGCCCGGTCCGTGAAGCCCCGGTTGAACGCCGCGAAGGCGGCATCGTCGGGCACCTGGTAGGTGCCGCTGGGGTAGGGGTAGAAGTAGTCGTCGAAGTGCACGCCGTCGATGTCGTACCGCTTGACCGCGTCCATCATCGCGGTCTGGACGAACTCGCGGACCTCGGGAATGCCGGGGTTGTAGTAGAGCCGGCTGCCGGCAACGCCGGCCGGTGGGTAGGCGAAGGTCCAGTCGGGGTGCGCCCGGGCCGGGTGGCCGGGGGCGAGCAGGTTGAGGTCGGCGCCGGCGCCGCCGGGGGCCGGCATGGAGACGCGGTACGGGTTGAACCAGGCGTGGAACTCCAGGTTGCGCTTGTGCGACTCGTCGACCAGAAAGGCCAGCGGGTCCCAGCCCGGGTCCTGGCCGCGTACGCCGGTCAGGTACTCCGACCACGGCTCGTACGGCGAGGGCCAGAGCGCGTCGGCGGTCGGTCGGACCTGCACCACGACGGCGTTGTGGTGCAGCCGTTCGGCGAGGTCGAGCAGTGCGCGGTACTCGGCCTGCTGGGCGGCGACCCGGTCCGGGCTGGTCTGGGACGCCTTGCTGGGCCAGTCGATGTTGACCACCGACGAGATCCACATCGCCCGGAACTGTCGTTTCGGCGTGGCCGGGTCGGTGACGCAGGTGGTGGTGGTGGCGGCATCGGTCGCGGCGCTCGCGGGGTGGGCGGGGGTGGCGGCGACCAGCGTGCCGAGCAGGGCTGCGACCAGCCCGGCCGCTCCGAGTCGAGGTGCCTTCATGCGGTGTGTCCCTTCGTTGGGGCTCCCGTGTCAGGGGTACTCGCGGCGTCCCGGCAAGATTCGCCGTGGGCAATGTGCCGCTGGTAGGAAATTTTCACACTCGGCACGGTCCCGCAAGGGGCCGGGCCTGATCGATTCCCCGGTCACCGGATCGGACGATTCGCGCCGAGCGCCCGATTGCGGGTAGTGATCGGGACCGCACGCCGCGTCGTGACCTGATCGGCATGATCCGTGGCGGTTGGCCGGGATCCGGGGTGGGTAGCAACCCCCATCGCCGGCCGCCACGGTGGTGGCCGCACGGCGGGGAGGGGTGAGCGCATGTCCGTGCTGCGAACCAAACCAATCAAGGACGTCATAGCCCAGGGCGACGCCGACGGCACCGACGGCCGACTGGGGCTCAAGCGGCGGCTCGGCGCGATCGACCTCACCGGCTTCGGCATCGGCATCGTGATCGGCACGGGCATCTTCACGCTCACCGGGATCGAGGCCCGCGACAGCGCCGGTCCGGGCGTGGTGATCTCCTTCGCCATCGCCGGCGTGGTCGCCCTGCTCGCCGCCCTCTGCTACGCCGAGCTGGCCTCCAGCGTGCCGACCGCCGGCAGCGCCTACACCTACGCGTACGCCACGATGGGCGAGATCGTCGCCTGGATCATCGGGTGGGACCTGCTGCTGGAGTTCGCGCTCGGCGCGGCGGTGGTGGCCCGCGGCTGGTCGGGCTACCTCGCCGAGCTGCTCGACCTGCCGACCCGGTGGTTCGGCGAGGAGGGCAGCACGGTCAACATCGGCGCGATCGCCATCGTGCTGATCCTCGGCATCGTGGCGATCGTCGGCATCCGGGAGTCCGCCCGGATCACCAACCTGCTGGTGCTGGTCAAGGTGTCGATCTGCGTCTTCGTGGTGGTCGCTGGCCTGTTCTTCGTCAAGGCCGCCAACCTCACCCCATTCATCCCGCCGGCCGAGCCCGCCGGCAGTGGCGACGATGGCATCAAGCAGCCGGTGACGCAGGCGCTGTTCGGGTTGGAGCCGTCGGTCTTCGGTTTCGTGGGGGTGCTCAGCGCCGCCGCGGTGGTCTTCTTCGCGTACACCGGCTTCGAGGCCGTCGCCAACCTGGGCGAGGAGACGCGCAAGCCCAAGCGGGACCTCACCCTGGGCCTGCTCGGCACGCTGCTGATCTCCACCGTGCTCTACATCGGCGTCTCGCTGGTGCTCGTCGGCATGGTGCCGTACACCGAGATCGACCGGGGCGCCCCGATCGCCTCGGCGTTCGAGTCGGTGGGCGCCGGCTGGGCGGCGACGCTCGTCTCCATCGCCGCGGTTGCCGGCCTGACCAGCGTCATCCTGGTCGACCTGGTGGCGATGGGCCGGATCGGCTTCGCCATCGCCCGGGACGGCCTGATCCCGCCCTCGATCGCGGCCGTGCACCCGCGCTGGGGCACCCCGTACCGGATCTCGGCGATCATGACGGTGGCGGTCGCGCTGCTGGCCGGCTTCCTGCCGCTCTCCGCCCTGGCCGACCTGGTCAGCATCGGCGCGCTCTGCGCGTTCGTGCTGGTCTCGATCGCGGTGCCGATCCTGCGCCGCAAGCGCCCCGACCTGGAGCGGCCGTTCCGGGTGCCGTTCTCCCCGGTGCTGCCGGTCGTCTCGGCGCTGGCCTGCTTCTACCTGATGCTCAACCTGTCGGTGGAGACCTGGCTGCGGTTCCTGGCCTGGATGCTGCTCGGCGCGGTCATCTACTTCGGCTACGGCTACCGCCGCAACCGGCTGGCCCGGCACGAACCCGCCGTCGCCCCGGCGCCGCGCGAACCGAGCGCCTGACCCACGAACGCCGGAAGGGCCCCCGATCCGG
>NZ_JBFAPG010000007.1:0-38391 GCF_040675595.1 Micromonospora sp. NPDC049580 | reverse complement strand
CATCGACCGGGCCGAGAAACGCGCCGACGAGGCTGAAGCGCGCCGCGCCGCCGCCGAGGGCCGCATGGATGAACTGCAGCAAGCCGTCGACGACGCACGTTCCGCCGAGCTGCCGCACCTGCTGACACAGCTGCTCGGCCCCGGACACGGCGGTGTTGGCGCGTTGCTGCTCGGCGGTCGCCTGCCGGCCCAGCGATGCCGCCCACCAGGTGACGGCGGATGCGATCAGCGCGGTGGCGGCCACGGCGACGATCGCGCGGCGGCGGCCGCGGCGGTGCATCCGGCGGCGAAGCTGCACGGTCTCATCGGTCACGGCCCACCTCCAGCCGGCCGGTGCCGCTGCAGTTCACGTTCCGCCGCGGCCGCACGGTCCTCGGCCGTGCGGCGCCCAGCCCGTTCGGCGTCGACGGCTTGCTGCAGTTCATCCATGCGGCCCTCGGCGGCGGCGCGGCGCGCTTCAGCCTCGTCGGCGCGTTTCTCGGCCCGGTCGATGGCGTCCTGGTACTCCCGCCGGTCGACCCTGTTCGCGTTGAGCAGGTAGACGACGACGGCGAGGAGGGTGCCGCCGACGGAGACCGCGCCGAGGCCGCCGGGTGGGATGAGGGTCGCAAGGTCCACACGACGTCAGGCGGCCGGGAGAGCGGGCAGCAGTTCGCGTAGCTGAGCGAGGACCTGCTCGGCGGTCAGTTCCCCGGACTCCATCCGGCGCATCAGGTCGGCGACCTGGTCCAGCTTGCCGGCCAGGTCCGCAAGTTCGGCCGACAGCTGGGCGTCGCGCTCGGCGTCGGCCGCGGCGACCTGGTCGACGCGCGCCAGGATCGCCTTGGTGTCGAGGCCCTGCACCGCGCCGAGCAGCGCAGCCTGCATGGCGGCCATCTGCTTGCTGATGCTGGTCAGCGACGCATGGGCGTTGTGCTTCGCGCCGAGGACCTGGTCAGTGCCGAGCGCCATACGGGTGTAGACCTGCCCGAGCGGGTTGCGCCCGTCGAGCACCGTGAGGTTCTTGTGGACGGTGGCCAGCCAGTTGTGCTCTTCCGGGGTCATATCGTCGTCCTCCGTCGGGAGTCCCAGCGCGATCCTGAGGATGCGCTCCATCAGCTGCTTGTTCCGGCAGTGCCGGCGGTCGATCGTCAGGTGCCAGTGGTCGAGGTGGGAGTCATCCGAGGTGGCCGCCTGGTTGGTGCGGTTGTTGTAGCCGGTGACCGTCCGCCCGTTCGTGGTGCCAAACAGCTCGGTCACCTCGTCGAGCTGCCCGGCCTTCATGGCCACCATCAGCCGCCCGGTCTGCTCGACCATCAGCGCGCGGTTGCGTGCGGTACCCCATTCGCCGGGGGTGAAGTCGAGCCCGGCGACGTGCCGCTCCTGGTCGGCGGTGAGGCCGGACTGCACGGTGTAGGTGCGGTTCGTCGAGTACCGCGACCGCTTGATCCACTCCTGGGAGCGGTGGGCGCCGCGAAGGTGCGCGGTGTTCCCCTTGCTGCCGAACGCCGTCCGGGGCCTCTTGGTGCGGCGGCACAGCTCGTCGCCGAGCCAGTCGATTTCGGGTGTGACGATCTCGCGATTCCAGTACGACTCGGCCTGGATCTGGGCAGAGGTGGCCATCAGTTCACCGCCATTCGCTCGCAGGGCGTCCAGTTGGGGATCGGCCCGCCGGGTCGCCGTCCGGTGAGCCCGCACGGCAGCGGCGCGGATGGCGGGGTGACGAGGCTGCCGGCGATCGCGTTGAAGATCAATCTCCCCATGACGTCGTAGCCGCCCGGCGTGGGGTGGACGCCGCATTGATCGAGGTACGCCTCGGGGATGGACTGCAGATCGATCCAGCCGGGCACCCTGCCGCCGAACTCGGCGATGACCTTGACCGCGCGGTAGATCGCGTCGTTGACCTTCGCCTCGCTGGCCGGGAGCCACGCCGGCGACGGACCGGGCGGAGTCGTGCACGCCGGCGTAGCCCGGCCCGCGCTGTACTGCACCCAGGAAGGCCACACGATCACGTCGTCGTCGAGGTCCAGGGCGGTATCGAGCAGCCCCCGGTACACGCCCTCCCACGCCGCGATCTGCGTCGACGACTTGTCATCGAGGCGGTCGTTGGTGCCGCACGCCAGGACGATGAGGTCCGGCCGGTGTGTCGTCACCAGCGCGGCCATCCGCGACGTCCAGTAGCCACACGTCGTGCCGCCGGCGGCCGCCACGACGAACCGGTGCGGGATGCACGCGCCGTCGAGCAGCCTGCCCAACTCGGCCCGGTAGCCGTCGGACACCGACCCGGCCATCGTCGCGCCCTCGGTGATGCTGTCGCCGATCGTCAGGATGACCCGCTCCGCCGGCGCCGGTGACGGGCAGGTCACGTCAGCGCCGGTCGCCTGCCGCGGCCGGGCGAGGACGCCGCCGAGCGCGGCGACGAGCAGCACGGCCACCGCGGTGGCGAGGCGGCCCCGGGTCACCACGGGAGCGCCAGCACGCTGATGGACGACGTCTGGTTGTTGACCTTCCAGACGCCGTTGGCCGTCGCCACCGCCGCGCGCATCTTGAAGGTGTGCGCGCCCGCCGTCGCCAGGGTGACGACGAACGCGTTGCACGGCGTGCACCGGGCACCCACCGCAGCCGTGCCGCCAGGGAAGTAGACGGCGTTGGGCGCCTGGTCGACGCCGTCCACCGCCACCACGGAGTAGGGCGTGGCCGTGCTCGCCGTGGTGCATTGGAAGTCGGGCGACCAGATGATCAGCGCCCTGGTGTTCGGCAGGGTGGTGATCAGGGTCTTCGTCGCGCCGGGGATGTCGCTCATGGTCGTGGTGAGGGTCGTGACCGCGCTGACCTGCGCCGAGTCGAGCAGCGGCGTACGCGTCACCAGCGCCGCGTTGGCGTCGTTGGCCAGCTCCTGGATGTGCTCCCAGATCCGGGTGTGCGCGGTCGACGCCGGGTAGGTGAGACCGAGCGAGGTGTCAGGCATCGGCTGCCTCCTTCTGGTCCTGGTCGCGGTGGACCCGGGACGTCTTGAGCAGGTCGAGGGCGGTGAGGGTGATGGCCAGCCACGACAGGCCGAGCACGAACGGCGGTTCGTCGCGTGCCCACCACTTGGCCGACAGGGGCCAGCCGATGAGGCTGCCGACGAGCAGCACCCATGCGAGGGCCACCTCGGCCCGTTGCCGGTTCATCCGCGCCTCCAAGAGATCGTCAACGTGAAGGCCGGCGACCAGCTGCCGCGACCGGCGAGCCGGACGTAGGGGGAGCCGCCGGAGTCGTAGATGGCGAGGCCTCCGGCGGTGCCGTTGACCATGGCCTGCGCCCACGAGTCGGGGATCGTGAACGTGCTGGTCGAGCCAACCGCCAGCGACGGCCCGGACGTGCTGCTGCCCAGGCTGGGGGCACCGCCGGGGCGGGTGGCCTGCGTGACCAGCCGCAAGGTGGTCGACTGGGCGGCGTACGTGCCGGCCGACAGCCGCTTGACGCGGATCTTCGCGTCGGTCACCGTCGCCCCCGACAACGATCGCGGCTTGCTGCCGTAGAACACGGCGCCGGTGTGGTTGCCCCACCCGCCGTACTGGCCCTGGTAGACGTCGTCGTTGTCGGTACGCCAGCCGTACGACGGCCGGTACGAGCGGGTCTCCACCGGGCTCACAACGAGGGTGCCGGTCACCACCGCCGGTTTCGGGTCGGGCGGGCGGACCTGCTCCTCGACGGGCGGGGCGGCGGCCGCGAACGCCCGGATGACGGCGAACCATTGGCTGCCGATGCGCTCGACGAGCAGCACGTCGCCGGCGGCAACGGTCAGATCCCGGGCCACCTGGACTACCGTCTCGGTGCCGTTGACGATCGCCGTGACCGTGGATCCGCTCTTCGCCGCCGTCGCGGTCGCCAGCAGCCCGCTCATGCCAGGCTCCTCACGACGAGGGACTGCCGGCCACCATCGGCGGTATAGGGCAGCCCCAAGGCCTCGATCGCACACAGCAGGTCGGTGTACTCGTCGGTCGTGACCGACACGGTGTCCCCGGCCTGGAGCGCCGGGTGGGGCACCATGTCCACCGCGAACTCGATGCCCGTCGTCCGCTTCTTGCGGGTGAGGACGGTCTGGGCGGCCCGGTTGGCCTGCGCCACCGTCGTCACCAGCGGCGACGAGTAGAAGAACGGGACGGGCAGCGGATTGAAGCTCCCGCCGATCGCGGCCGGCCCGGTGGTGTCGTACGCGACGCCCTGGACTTGACTGCCATCACTAGCCGTTCCTCGGGCGACCACGGCGTTCCACGCGCCTTCGCGGCTGGACGACCCGGTTGCCTCGATGATCGTGCCGCCGGTCTGGTTGGTCAGGGCCAGCACCGGCACAGTCGACGGGGTGGAGTCGGCGACGTACAGGTAGCCGTCTTCGGTCACCCAGGCGTCGGCGCCCCACGCGTCGAGCAGCTCCCCGATCGCGTCGATCCTGGATTCGTCGTAGTTGATGCCGGCGGGCACGGCCCGGTCGACGAGGGCGACGTCGGCCACCACGGTCAGGGCCGGCTCGACGAGGCCGCGCAACGTCGACAGCAGCGTGCCGGTCGGCTGGTACGGCGAGACGAGGCGGGCCTCGTCGATGAGCGACAGCAGCCCCACCGCCGTGACCGAAACGTCGTCGCCCTCGGCCTCAGAGTCTTGGATCACGTACCAGCCGCGCTGCAACCACTCGATCTCCCCGTTGCCGACGCCGACGCCGAGCTGCACGCGCAGCCGCTGCCCGCGCGCTGCGAGGGGGTGGTCGTCGGTGGTAGGCGACCAGGACATGCCCCGGTCCCTCCGCGGGACGGTGAGGCTGATCCGCTCCGGCACCCGCAACGCCCGGTCGGTCTCCTCACTACCCGCGTCGACCGGAATGTCGTCGGCGAGCAGCTGGTCGCCGAGCCAGGACTCGACTCGCTGGTGGTAGGTGTACGAGCGGGTGAGCACCGATGCGGCGGCCGCGCTGATCGGGATCATGACCAGTCCGCCTGAGCGATGTCGAGCAGCGTGCCGGGGTAGTCGGCGGCAATCCGGGCCAGCGACTGATACGCCACGTTCAGGGTCGCCTCGTCGATGTACAGCAGGTGCGTGTTAGGCGGTGTCGACGTCAACTGGAAGAGCATCCGCGCCTGCGCCGTCGACGCTGGCGGCGTGAACGTGGTGTCCATCAGCGTCCACGTGTTCGCCGCCACCGCCAGGTCATAGTTGCTCGTCGACAACAGCGCAGCGCCCGAGTCGTGCCAGTCCATGGACAGCCGCACCGACCGGGCCACCGCACATCGCACCCACGCGCGGGCGCGAAACAGGGTGCCTACGGACGCTGGCACCAGATCGGCGCGAGCCTGCGCCGCGCCGGCCGCGCCGGACGGGGTGAGCAGCAGCGACGCGGCGCCCTCATGCGCCTGGGTGGTGGACCGCGCGATCGTTCCACCCAACTGCGCCCAGCCCGCCGCGTTCGTCTCGAAGTAACTGTTGGGCAGCAGGTTCGGGCCGGCCACGTCGTACACGTTGGCGATGTCCTGGAGGGTGGACCCACGGGCTTCCAGCGCGGGCGCCCACCCCTCGACCTCGGCGACGTCCAGGGCGATGATGCGCCGCTGGTCTGAGCCGTCCTGTGACCAGCGGCGCTCGGCGACGCTGAGGACTGCGAGGTACGAGTCGATGCCGTCGTACCCGCCGGGCTGGCGGATCTGCACGACGCCCTCGGTCGCGGACTCCACCACGGCCATCACGCCGTCACGGGCGCTGGTCGTCTCGGCGTACAGCTCCAGGCTGGATTCGGGCTGGCCGAGCTGGCCGGACACGACGATGTTCCGGCCACCGGCGCGGAACACCGACGACTGCCGCTGGTAGGACCGTTCGTCCCAGGCGAGGATCACGGTTTCCGCGGCGTCGCCGCTGATCGCGTCGGTGAGCGCCACCTTGCCGCCCGGCAGCGCGTACGTGGCGGCGCCGGTGGTGTACTCGTCGTCGTCGTTGACGACCGCCAGGTACGACACCGGCTGTCCGAACGGCAGCTCAGCGTCAGTGCGCAGAAACGACGTGTCGGTGACGGCGTCGGTTTCGCCAGCCCGCAGGAGCGCGCGGACGCCGCCAACGACGCGGTACAGGGCGATGCCGTCACCGATGGTCAGTCCGGTGACGGAGACGAGGACGCGGGGCGGCCAGGAATCCTGCGCAATGGCGGTGATCGCGACGGCCATCAGCGGACCCCGACCTTCTGCCGCCACGCCGTCCGCTTCTCGCTGCCTCGAATGGCGCGGGCGGTGTACGCGTAGAAAGGCCGGCCGTCGAGCGACACGTTGAGGGTCTGGTTGACGGTCGACTCAACCCGCACGGGCCCGCCGGTCCGCGAGGTCATACCACCATCGGACTGGTACCAGGAGTCGCCGGCCGCGTCCTTGAGCTGGGTACCGACGCCGGGAATGCGATGATCGCCGCGCTGTGTGACCTGCACGGTCACGTTGACCGTCTTGCCCTTGAGGTTGGTGATCTTCTTCTGGAAGGTCTCCAGCTTCGCGCTGGCGGCACCGGTGTTCGCGTTCACCGTGGTCGTCACGTTCTTCGGCACCTTCAACCACTGCCCGGCCAACTTCTCGGCCTGGCTGCGGGTGTAGCCGGCTGCCTCGGCGGCGGCGATCAGCTTCTGCCGGTTCGTGGCGTACGCCTCGGACGCCTTCCCGGCGCTGATCTTCGATGCCTCACCGGCCGACGTCTCGGTGTTGAACGCGTCGGCCATGGACAGCAGGGCGGTGCGGTTGGCGTCGGCGCGCTGCGCGTTGGACAGCTTGGCCTTGCTGTTTTCCTTGATCGCGTCGGCGGCCTGGCGGGTGGCGTCGCGGGAGGCGATCTGCGCCTGAGCCAACCCGATGTTCGAATTGACCAGGTCGTCGGCTTTCTGCTTCGCGTTGGTGAGCCCGTCGGCGGCGGCGTTCGCGTCGTCAGCCAGCAGCTGGAATCCGCCAGCCAGGTTGAACGCGCTGGTCTTCGCGCCATCCTGACTGGAGACCATCGAGTCCAGCAGTTTCTTGCCGCCCGGAATCCGGTTGACGAAGAATTCGAAGGTTTCGATCAACAGATTCAGGGCGCCACCGACGCCGAGAATGGTGAATTTCACCAGCTCCAATGTCCCGCGCAGCGCCAGGGCCATGCTCGACCCGTTGTCGGCCAGGTCGCCGAAGACCTTGCCAGTCGCGCCGAGGATCCCCTCAAGCCCCTTGCCGAACTGCGTGAAGATCGGGCCAGCCTTCGTGACCGCCTTCGTGATGCCGGACAGGGCGAGCTGTGCCCCACTTCCCAGCGACCGGGTCAGCCCCGGCAGCCACGTCGCGGACACGTCAAAGATCCGCTTCAGGTCCGGCGTCATCCCCCGGAACGCGCTGCGCGCCTCCTTGACCGCCTCCAGGCTCGCCGGAACGAACCGGCCGGCAGCCTCCTGAAGCGACGACCCGACCTCATCCCCCAGGTCGTCGAACGCCTTGGCGACCCGGGCGTCCTTCGACGCGATGACCAGGCCACCGACGATGCCCGCCCCACCAGCACCGCCGACCAGGGCAGCGCCGACCGCCGGCGCGGCGGATACCGCCGCGCCGACCAGGACGGCGGACACGGCGAGGGCAACCTGCGGGCCGGCCGCGGTGACCGCCTTCGACAGGCCGCCGCCGACCGCGCCGCCCAGCTCGGCGATCTTCCCCAGCCCTGCGCCGACACCACGGGCGAACCGCTTGCCGGTGGAGTCGCCCGAGTTCGCCCACCGGCTGGCCGCCGAGCCGAGCTTCTGGAAGCCCTTCCCCCACTGGGCAACACCCCGGTTGAGCTGCGCCGTGACCTTGTTGCTCTGGTCGGCGACCTTCTTGACGTTCCGCTCGACCGACTTGATGCCCGGGTTGGTCTTGTCCCTGACGACGACGTCCGCTTCGACGTCTCTAGCCACGGCGGATCACCTCCAGGGCGTCGTCGAGGGCGACGTCAGCGGCCTCACGCCACTGGTCCATCTCTGTCGACGGCTCGGTGAAGAACCCGGGGGTGACGGTCTGGAAGTGCCAGCTCGCCGGGGTGCGGTGACCCCAGGACGGGGCGGCCGCGCGGCCTTGGTCGATGCGCCGCAGGTCCACCCGCGGCTGCTTGTCCGGGTAGCCCTTGCGGCGACCGACCAGCTTGACGCCGGCCGCGCGGCCCTGCAGCTTCACCCGCGCGGTGACGGACAGCTTCGACACCCACTCGCCGAACCCGCCACCGGAGGGCAACACGTCAAGGGCCCGCCGGCGCACGGCGCGGCGTACCGCCGGGACCGGCTTACGCAGCTCCCGCGCGAGCCGGTTCGTGACCTCCTTGCGCCGTTCAAAGGAGCGCAGGTCGCGGATCAGGTCGTCGATCGATCCCACCTGCTCACCTCCTCGATGCCGCCCGGCGGCGGTCTGCGTCGTGCTCGTCGATCAGGTCGATGAGGGTGGCCAGGTCCCTCGGGTGCCAGGACTCCAGGCCGGCCGGCCCCGTCAGCGGTTGTCCCGTACGCCAGGCGAGCGCTACGAGGTCGAGTCGGACGGAGCCGGCTGGCCAGGGTCCAGGCGGTCCCCGGGGTCAACCTCTTCGTCGGGCTCGGGCAGGTCACTGACTTCGAGGCATGCGGCGTCGAAGTCCGGCCAGGCCAGGGTGGTGACGCCGCGACGGAACATTGCCGACCAGGCCAGCCACCGATACGCGAGGTTCGCCCGCGCCTTGATCTCTTTGAACGGAGTGCCGAAGTCCTGGATCTCCCAGCGAGCCACGTCGCGCTGGTCGGCGACCACGTCGTGCGTCTCGCCGTTGTCCATCTCGACGCGGAACTCGAGGAGCATCGTCGCCATGGCTCAGGCTCCGCTCTGGCTGAACTCGGGCTGGCCGACAACCGGGAAGGTGGCGTCGAACTCACGGAAGTTGCCCTGCTCGCCACCGAACTCGACCGGCATCGCCACCATCACGAATTCGGCCGTGTCCTGGCCGCTGCCGGCCTTCGGCTGCACGGTGACGGTGACCTGCGTACCGGCAAGGTCGGCGAGAGCCTTGGCCAGGCCGTCGGTGCCGTAGTCCTGGAGACCCGCCAGCTCGAAGCTCCACACGGTGCTGTCGATGTCCTGGACGACGCCGTCCGGGACGAGGGTCCGCTTCGTCTGCACCGGGGTGTCGGGCACGAGCCGGGCCTTGGTGACCTGGCCGGTCTGCGCGTATTCGTCGGTGGCGATCGTCACCAGCGAGTTCCGCATTACGTGGGCGCGGGGGTAGGCGGGCATCGGTCACTCACTCCTCATCGTGATCTGGATGGCCAGCAGGGGGCCGGCCTCGGTGGACAGCTCCACCGGTTCGATGCGGTCGACGAACCCGGTGGGCTCCAGCGCGTCGACGAGGTCCTCGTGGTGGGTGTCGAGCCACTCGCTGGCCGCCTGTTCGTCCTGCGGCAGCACCAGGAACACCCGCCAGGTGGCCGTGAACGACAGCCCGCCGGCGCGCTCCAGCGGGCCGAGCATCGGCCACCCGTCGCCGGCGGCCAGCACCGTCGGCCGGTACGCGTAGCCCCTCACGCCCTCAACCGTCGACAGCGCGATGCCGATCTCGGTGCGGTCCCCGACGAGGCTCATCGCGCACCTGCCACGTCGAATCGGGGCGTCGCGGTCAGCGACACCTCCAGCAGGTTCGCCGCGCGGATCAGGGCCACGCCGCGCTCGCCAGGGCTCGGCGCCGCGTCAACCAGGTCAGCGCCGGGAGACAGACCACGCAGCGTCCCGTTGACGACCTGCGCGAGCGCCCGGTCGCCAGCCAGGCTGCGGGCGATCCAGAGCGTGCCGAGGAGTCCGGCGGCGGTCTCCCGCAGGTCGAGGACCCAGCCGACCTGGCGGGACCACACGTGCTCGACGAGCACCGGTAGCCGGGCGGCCGTCCAGCGCAGCGAGCCGGGCGCGTACCGGCGTGGCCGCAGCCCACGACCAACCTGGTCGTACGGGACGACCAACGCGGTGAGGGTGCGCGTGAACCTGTCGACGGTGATCATCCGATCGGCAACCGTCTGTGTGGTGCCTCCAGGCGGCGGACCTCCGGGTCCCTGCCGGGCAACACAGTGGAGCCGACCTCGGCGTCACCGCGCAGCACGGCAAGCGGGATGCCCCGCAGGGCGAGGTTGCGAGCGACCCGCCGGAACAGGGCCTCCCGAAGGTCCGGCGGGTAGACCGCGCCAACCCGGCACACGCGCGCCTGCGCGTACGTCTCGGCCTCCAGTGCCTCGCCGACGGTCTCCTCGGTGGCGCTGATCTGACCGAGGTAGTTCACGACCTTCGGCACGTCGACCACTGGGCCGGTGGTGACCGCCAGGGCCTGAGCCGCGAAGTCGACCACGTCCCCGTCGACCACGCTGGCCCGAGCCACATACCGGCCAGGCGCGTCGACGACGTACGACGCCTCCCACCGGCCGCTACTGGTCTGCTCGGGAATGACCGGTTCCGGGTCGCCGGCGGGAGGGGTGACCACCACGGTAGGCGCGGTGTCGGCGTCGACGAGCAGCTGCCAGACGCCACCCACCGGCAGCAGTACCGACGTCGACGACGCAGCCCGCATAGTGGTCACCCCCTTTCCCCCTCCGCCCGGATTACTGCTTGTTGCCGCGCGCCGGCGCCTGCTGCTTGGCCGGCGTCTTCGCGTGCTCCTCGGCAGACACGGCCCGCGGCTTGGCGCCCGGCTTCCCGGTGCCGAGCTGCGGCGTGCCAGTGAACGGGCTGACCGTCTTGCCGGTGGCCACCAGCTCCTGGCGCTGCCCCTCGGACAGACCGAAGGACGGTTCCACCGGGCGGTTGGTCAGCCGGCCGGCCGCGCGGAGCCGGCGCTCCACGTCCTCCGGCACCTCGGCATCGTCGAAGGTGAGCGGCTTCCCGTCGGCCAGGGCGTCGACGAGCGCGGTCACGTACGCCGGCTCGTCACCCTCACTCGTCTTGGGCTGCTGCGCCTCGGCCAGCTGCCCACGCAGCTGCTCGACCTCCGCCTCCAGCTCCTTGACCCGGTTGGCTTCCGGGTTCGTCGGAGGGGTGCTGGCCGGCGCAGGGCCGTCCGGCACCGGCGGCGCGGTCTGCGCACTGACGGTCTGATTCGAGGCGTTGCCGCCCCGCGATCCTGCTGCTGGCGCCATCTGCGCCTCCCTCTGCTCGTCTCGGATCAGGGCTGGCCCGGTCACGGCACCGGGTCGTAGGTGATTTCGCGGACCCCGGCCAGGTCGCTGATGGCGGTGGCCTTGTAGCCCCAGATCGCGACGTCCACCGACTTGACCTGGTACTCGAAGTCGAGCCGCTGCGGCGCCGACGCCCAGCCGTGCACGCTCTCGCTGTCGAACAGGTACGAGGACGCGACGATCGACCCGGACGCGGCGAGGGCCCACGCGGGCAGCGCGGCGATGCCGTTGATGTCCAGCGCCGACCAGCGGGCCCGCGAGGTGCCGGACGCGTTGGCCGGGCCGAGCGCCGGGAACAGCGGGCGACCGGTGGTGTCCTCGGCCGCGGCGAGGGCCTTGTAGAGGTCGACCTGGGTGAACAGGTTGTCCATGGAGAACCCGCCGCGCACGAACTGGAGCAGCACCATGGCGGCGGTCAGCTCGTCGGCCAGGACGTCGTCCTTCACGCCGGCGGTCAGCGCGATGGCGGTCGGGGTCGCCGCGTCGAGGACCGCGACAGCCGCGGCCTCCAGGGCCTCATACCAGCCCTTCTCCATCTGCCGCCAGATCAACCCGCTGACCTGCGGGTTGCCGCCCTGGTCCCAGACCTCACGGGTGATCTCGGCCTTGCCGGACACGGCGGTCGGGGTGACGGTCTGCGTGGTCACCGTGAACGTGCCCGGGGTCGGCTCGACACCCTCGGTGTGGTTGTTGACCAGCCCGGACGCCGTGTTGAACTTGGGGAACACGAACGGGGTGACGTCCGTGAGGGTGCCCTTGTTGATGGCCTCCCACACCGGGTAGCGGTACGACCGCTGGTCGACGTACATGTCCGGCCGCTGCTTGTTGGGGTTGAGGCCGGCGGTGTCGGCCCGGTCGGTGTCGAACGCGCGGCTGACGTCGAACCGCTCCTGGACCACGGAGAGCGCCCGGTCGTAGGCGGCCGGGTCCTTGCCCTTCAGGCCGAGGATCAGGTCGGAGCTGAAGTCGTGGCTGCCGCGCATGATGTTGCCGCGGCCGTCGAACCGGTACGGGGCCGGCTCGTTGACCTGGGCGAGGGTCACCGACCGGGTCGGGTCGACGGTCTGCCGCTGCTCCGGAGCGGCAGCCGCGGCGGGCGCGGCCGGCGCGCCGGGAGTGAGCAGCCCGGCCAGCCCGGCCAGCCCGTCCGGGCGGCTGAGCAACACGGACAGCTGCTCACTGGACAGAGTGAGGGTGCCCGGGGCCGGCGCCGCCGGCGTGGCCGGTGCGGCGTTCAGGTCGACGGTGGTCGGCTGGGTGGCCGGTGCGGTGGTGGGGGCGGTGCACGCCACGCCTTCCGCGTGGTTCTGCCCGCACACGGAACAAGGCATGGAATCTCCTTCGGTACGGCTCGCGGCCACCTTGGACACGCGGGCGTCGTCGAACGCGGGGACGGCCGTGAGGCTGACCTCGCGCAGCTGGGCGCGGCGCACCAGCACCGCGCTCTTGTTCTTCGGGTCCGGGGCGGTGTCGACCGAGAAGTCGAAGTCGACGCCGATGCTCATGCCGTCGAGAACACCGTCTTCGGCCAGGGCGAGGGCGCGGTCGCCCTCCTCGCCACGGGCGACCTTGAATTTGACCTTGAGGCCGGCGGCGGTATCAGTCAGCGACTCGGCACGGCCGATGGCCTGCCGGTAGTCGTGGTCACGCAGCAGCTTCACGCGGCCCGGGTCGGTCCACTGGAGCGCGCCGCGCTCGAAGCGGTAGCCCAGCCCGTACTTGGTGGCGGTCTTGCCGTACGGCACGGCCAGGCCCTCGATGATGCGCGTCGACTGGTCGACGGCGAACTCGATGACCTCGGCGTCGAAGGTGAGCCCCGACTCCTCGCCGAACGTCAGGGCGGGGGGCACCGTCGACTCGGCGGCGGGCGCGGCCTTCGGGGTGGGCTTCGCGCTGGCGGGCAGTGGCGGCTTCCGCTCGGCGTCACGGATCTCCGGCACGACGGCGTCCCCCATCAGTGAGTGCTGCTTCTCGTACACGTCCCAGCGGGTCCGCGGGTCCGCGCGCATGTAGTCGTCCAGGTCGAACCGGACCAGGTGCCCGGGCCGGGTGACGTCACCCATCGACAGCCGGTCAGTGATCGCCCGCATGAACGGCGACAGCACGTCGTTGATGCGGTCCTGCCGCCGGTCCGTCGCGTTCTGGTAGGTGCGGCTGGTCGTGCTGATGCCAAGGTCTTCCGGGTCGAGCCCGATCGCGTTGGCGATGTCCAGCGCGGCCCGCTTCTGCAGCTCGACGAGCTGGAGATCGGCAGGGGTCGGCACGTCGACGCTGTTGTACTTCAGCGCGGCCGGCACGTAGCCCGTGGCGCGTTCCTTCCGAGCGGCGACCCAGTCCCGGAGGATCTCCTTGACCTCGTCATCGTCGACCGGATCAGCACCCTCGACGGGCGTGAAGTAATCCAGCGGCCGGGGGTCGTCGGCGTACATCGCGGCGGCCTGGTCGAGCAGGATGGCTCGGCGCACCGCCCGGCCACCCGACTTGAGCAGACCAGGGTTCGGGCTGTCGAACCGGATGATCTTTGTCGCGGACACTGCCTTGCCGGCGACGTACACCACGGCGCCACGCGGCTCCTCACCCGACGGCAGCGGCGCCGGCGGCTTCCGGTTCCCGGGCGGCTTCAGAGACACGGTGCTGACGTCGAGGTGCCGGGCGGCCGTCGGGAAGCCCTGGTCGTCGGAAGCGGTGATCAACCACCAGGAGATGGCTTCAAAGAGCAGGTCCTCGACGGTCTGCGCGAGGGTGACGACGTTGGGCACGTCGGGGTCAATCTGCTCCAGCAGCGGCAGCTTTTCGACCTGCCAGTTCGGCCGGTACTGGACCAGCGGCAACGTGGAAATCGAGCAGATCAGGTTCCGCCCGCGCAGCACGGCCGGCACCGACAGCGCGGCCTCACGGTCGACCTTCGGGACGGCACCCCGGCCCATCATCTTGACGATGACCCGGTCCAGCGGCTCGGGTTCCGTCTCGGAGGCGAACTGGCCGTACCCGGGCGGCAGGGAGGGCAGCCGGAACAGCTCCCTCACCTGCGCCCACAACCCCATGGCCCGCAGAATACTCGACAGTCAAGAGATTCAACACTCAACCGTTGAGCTGCTTAACTACTTCGTGACGACCACCACGCGCGGCTTACCCACCGGCGCCGGCAACGTCCGCGCCAGGTGCACCGCACCAGCCGCCGCGTACACCGCGTCGACGTGCCCAGTGCCGGCATCCTGGTCGCCTTCCTCCTGGTCGCCCTTCGGCTTCGCCGACTCGACCTTGGCCCGCCGGCTGAACACCCACGTGTCCCCGCGCCGCAACCGCTCCGCCGACCCGACCTGCTGGTTGAGCAGCGGATCACCGGAGTGGGCGAGGGTCTTCGCCACGACCTCCTTGTCGAGCCCCATGCAGACGGCGGCGGTCTCTCCCCGGATGGCTTCGACCTTCACCCCCGGCGGTGGCCAGCCCTTGCGCTCGGCGAGGTCGGCCGACGCCGCGGCGGCCGGGCCCGCCGGGAGCCAGCCCAGCACTTTCGGCCGCAACCGCGTCACCAGCGGCGGCAACTCCCGGCGCATCTTGTCGACGCAGCCCTGCCCCGCCCAGTCCTTCACGAAGTCGATCCGCACCCGCCCGTCCGGCAGCACCGCGGCGGCGTAGAGCGTGGCGTGCAGCTGGTCCGGCGCGACGTCGAGACACATCGCCACCCGAGACCGGACGGCGTCCAGGCCGCCGACGTCGAGGCACCGCTTCCACGCGCCCGGGTCGATCGCGGGATTCATCACCCTGACGCGGATGCACATGTGCTCGGTCTTGAAGCCGTTGAGCGCCTTGCCGCCCCGAGCGACCGCGCGGCGCGCGTTGGCCAGCAGCTTCCGGGCGTTCTTCCGAGTGCCGAGGTTCGGGTTGGCCTGCGCGAGCGCCGCCAGGTCCAGCGGGTCGGCGTCCTCGGGGGCGGACCACTCGGCCAGCATCACGTCGCCGTCGCCGTCGCCGCTCGTGATGAACGACAGGGCCGTCTCCCGCAGGTCGTTGAGTACGATGCTGCGGTCGTCGCCGGCGTTCGACAGGGCGAAGATCTGCGACCCGTCCACCGCGCTGGTCGCCGGCTCGGCCGCGTCCCAGGCGTCGTAGGAGTGGTGCTGGCGCAGCTCGTCGGCGATGAACCGGCCGATCGACAGCGACCGGCCGCCCTCCTCGTTCGCCGCCGCGATCTTGTACCGGCAGGCATCCGGGTCATCCGGGTCATCCGGGTTGACCGCGTCGGGCGGCACCACGACGAGTTCCTGCTCGCCGTTGGCCCTGCGCACGCCGCCGCGCTTCGGAATCTCATCCGCCAGCTCCAGGATGGCCCGAGCGAGCTTGACCGCCTTCTTCCACGACTCCTTGGCGTAGTCGAGCTTCGTCGACGTGCCCAGCACCAGGGCGATCCGCGCCACATACAGCCAGAAGAGGGCAAGCACCACCAGCAGCTCGGTCTTCCCGTTCTGCCGGGCCACCAGGATCAGCACGATGCTGAACCGCGGCGACCCGTCGGGCAGCAGCTCGCCGCCGTGGATCGCCGACCACCGCTGCCACGGATCGAGCGGGTGCCGCAGCACGTCCCGGGCGAACTCGTCGACGTCGAAGCCGTAGCTGCTCTCCGGTGTCAGCGCGCACCCGCAGCCACACGGCCCAGGCGGGCCCGTCACGAGCGGCGGCGTGAACAGCCGCGGCGTCGTGCTACCCCTGACGCTGCTGACGTCGAGCTCGGAGCTCGTCGAGCTTGGAGGCGACGGGGCTGACAGGACCGACACCGCCACCGGTGGCTCCCTTCGTGTTGCGACCCGCGGCCGTCATGCCGAGCGCAGTCAACGCCGCGAGCAGCTTCGGCCCAAGATCAGACGCTACTGAATGCGCGGACAACGCCGCCTCGATCTTCGCCAGGTGCTTCTCCGCGCCCGGATCACTGCACTCCTGCACGGCCTTCCGCAACACCTTCAACGGCTCCTCGTACTTCGCCAGCGGCGCCGCCTCGTCGATCAGCACCGCGTACCGGCGAGCCAAGGCCTTCGCCCCACCGTCCTGCGGTTGCAGCTCGGCATCCCGCAGCGCGGCGGCCACCGCCCGCACCATCGGCCCCTGCGTCGTCACAATCTGCTCCTACCTGGTTACTGAACTGCTCTGCGGCACTCGGCGGACGCCCCCGGAGAGAGGGAAAGGACACGTAGATCGGGGTGTCCAGGCCCTCTGGATGGGGAAAAACGCACCGCTATGTCCGTTTTCATCATTAGGTCACGCACCCGACGTCAGTGACCCGGACGAGTCGCTGCGTCGGGTCGGGCTGCTGGATGGTGGCCCAGTGCCACCACGCGGCCGAGCACGTCTTGCACCTCGGATCGCCGACGCATCGGTCGGCGAGGAAGCAGGCGTGCTGCCCCTCGCCAGGTCGCAGCTCTCGCCGCTTCATGGTGATGGTGGGCCGTGCCGCGACCTGCTCGCGCCAGTCTGCTGGTGGGCTCCACCCCCACGGTGGTGGCATCTGCCACACTCCGTCGATCTCCACAGCGTTCAGAGTGACGTCGAGGTCGTGTGCTTCGTCGTAGATCCAGATGGGCCAGGTCACCATCGGGTCACGCTCCTGCCTGGTGGGTCGGGTTGCTTGGTGGGGTCTCCGATGTGGAGGTTGCAGGGGGCGCACGCTGCCACGATGTTGGCGGGGTCGTCGCCGGTGACGGTGCGGCCGAGGGTGTGGTGGGCGTGGCCGGCTTCTGGTCCGGTCAGTGGTGCGAGGCCGGTGCACTGGTGGTCACCGGGTACGTGGTCGCACCATCCGTCGGTGTGGGCGCGGCAGCGGTAGAGGTCGCGGGCCAGGACGTAGGCGCGGAGTGTGCGCCACGCCCTGGTGCTGCCCTTCGCCCACGCCTCGCTCATCGCGGAGAGCCGAGCCAATGCGTTCCGTTGGCCGCGCGGTGGCGTCCGTTGTGACCTGCCCGCACCACACACACTTCTCGTCGCTGCGGAGTATCCAAGTCGTAGGAGATCCGCACGGCGGAGAGCTCGCCACATCGGCCGATACCAGCCGGATGAGCCAGTTCCTCGACAACAGCCACAGCAGCGACAGCAGCGATCTGGTCCAGCCAGGTGTCAGTCGCCGTCGATATAACGGGGGCAGCAGCGAACCCATCACGAATAGCGAGTTCGATCCGGTCCCGCAACGCCGGGTCTACGCCTGCCGAGGGGGTGCGTGCGTGCTCGTCGGATGTGACTTCCGGCGCCGCGTCGTAGGCAGTGAGGGCGTCGGCGAGACCGTTGAGTGCTTGGCGGCTGAGCCGGTCATTGTCGATGATCACCCGGGCGGCATTGACGACCTTTCCAGCGGCGCGCAGCGCGTCGTGGCACTGGTTGATGACGCCTTGCCGGAACGTGGCGACCTGCTGGGTGCTGTGCAGTTCGTCGGCCATCCGGGCGATGTGCTCGGCGATGGTGTGTTGGCCGGTGCGGCCGGCGGCGTTAAGTGTGGCCCACGCGGCGCCCAGGACGTCGTGGGCTTCGTCGCGTTCAGCAGTGACGACGCGAAGGAGGCCGGCGGTGGTGGCGCTGGGCTGGTCGGTCATGGCGGTCCTTCCGGGTCAGGCAGGCAGGGGCACGTCGACGACGGTCCGGCCGAAGCGGGGTTCGTCGTGATGTGGGCGCGTCGGGGTGGTGTCGAGCAGTGCTGGCCACTTGACGGCGGTGAGGGCTGCGCGCTGGGTGGCGGGTAGGGCGGCGTCGGGGTGGCCGAGGTGGTCGAGGCCTGCGGCGCGGAGCCAGAGCGCGTCGACCTGGTTGTCGTCGGCCAGCTCGCGGTCGAAGCGCTTGTAGGCGGCGACGGCCATCTCGGGCTTGCCGCAGTTGCCCTTGCCGGTCGCGTACTTCTTGAGGGTCGCCGGGGTGGCGAGGGCGTAGGGGACGGCCTGGCGGCGGAGCCAGCCGCGGATGATCCCGTGGACCATGCCGGTGATGCCGGCGGACTTCGCGTTGGCCGGCAGGTCCTCGATGACGACCAGGTCGATGCTGCGGCCTTCGACGGCGCGGGAGATCTCGGATTCGATTTCGAGGAGTCGGGCGTCACCGTCTCGTTTCGGCTTGACGGTGTAGGTGCTGCCGTCTGCCCACGCGATTCCGGTTCCGGTCATGGAGAGGTCGAGTCCGACAACGCGGGGAATGGTGGTGGTCATTTCTGTCCCATCAGGTCGTCGAGGGTGAGTTGGGTGGGGCCGTTGCATTGGTGTTGTGCGTGGATGGTGCCGCGCAGCGTGTTCCCGGTGATTCGTTCGGCGCTGCGGTAGACGAGGTGCCGGTTGTTGGTGTGGGTGTAGGTCCAGAGGCCTTGGATTAGGGCGGCGATTTCTGCCTGGCGGTTGGGCAGCGGGGTGGCGTCGACGCGGGCGGTGAGGCCTTCGTCGAGGGCGACGAGGAGCGCGGCGTGGCATCGGTCGCAGGGCTGCGGTGTGGCGACGGTGCTTTGGAAGGCCTTGGTCATCGGTGTCGCCTCGTTTGAAGATCATCCGGGTTTCCGGGTTTCCCGGGTTTTCTGCGGCCATCTCCGGTTGGCCGCTCCACGATTTCGTTACGCTCTGTAGCCGCTTGGTTTTTCGCGGGCGCGCGGGGGACCCAGAGAAACCCGGAAAACCCGGAAACCCGGATGATCATGGTCATGGGGTGTCCGTTCTGCCCTGCCCGACGTGGATTTGCCACTGCTGGACCTTGTGGACGTCCACGCCGGCGCGGCGGACCGCGAGCCCGCCGGCCCATCGGCCCTCTCGGTTGCGGAGCCACCAGCCGAGGCTCTTGCTGATCCCTACGGGGCCCTTCGGGTGCTTGCCGGCCTTGGCCGCCAGCTCGTCGGGCAGCGCCTCCAGGGGCACCTTGCCGGGGGTGATGAGGATGCCGGTGTCGACGTCGCCGAGCAGTTCCTTGGCGGTCCATTCGCGGCCCTGATACGCCTTATGCGCCGCGTCGAGGAACACGGCCCATTCGTCGTCATCGGTGCCGACGTCGACCTGAGTGGACGGGTGATCGAATTGACCGCCGATACCCGCGACGTCGAGAATGCCCTCCACGGTGCGAACCCAGATCGCGTAACTGTCCGACGCGCGTTCCGGCGGCAACGGTTTCCCGGCCGCCACCCACGCCCGCACCAATGTGAGGAGCGCGTGGAGCAGGTCGCCGCGCCGTTCCGTCACCCAGCCTTCCAAATTGCTGATGGCGAAGCCGGTGCGCAATTCGGGGTTGGGTTGTCCGGGGTCGATGACGGTGCGGATGGTGCGGCGCGGGAGGTCGCCGCCGATGGAGATGTTGTTGCCGGTGACGGTCCACAGCCGGTCGTTGGTCGACCGGGTCCAGGAGGTGGAGCCGAGCGGCCGGTCGTCCCAGAGGCTGGTGGTGAGCAGGCCGGCGAGGGTGGACGACTTCAGGGCGCCGGAGACGTTGTCGAGGATGACGACCGGGCCGGTGGTGATGGAGAGGATGGCGGTGATCTGCTTGCGCAGTTCGGCGTCGTCCTCGGGCAGCTCGGCGCGGAACACGCCGCCGTGGATGAGGCGGGCGAGCTGGGCGAGGAGGGTCTTGCCGGATCCGGGCTGGTGGGCCTCGATGGCGTGCAGCTTGTACGGCGGCGGGGTCAGGGAGCGCAGCAGTGGGGTGAGGAGGGCTCCGAGGTAGTTGGCCCGGTAGTGCTCGGACACGAAGGGGAACCCGTCGACCATCTCCAGCAGCAGCTTGGTGGCGTCGGCGACGTCGCCGGCGGTGGGCTGCTCCGAGACGCGGGGCACGACGAGGCCGGGCTCCGGCAGGTGCAGCAGTCCGGTGGCCGGGTCGTAGCCGGGTTCCTCGAGGAGGCTGCCGTCGGGCCGGACGATGGGGGTGTGGACGACGCCGCGCAGGGTGCGCAGGTTGGGCAGCATGTCGGGCACGTCGAGCGGGATGCGGGCGGCGGTGCGGGGGAACGTGGCCTGGACGGGCTCCCAGTCCTCGCCCTTCTTGACCATCCGGTAGCAGCCGTAGGTGTAGGTGATGCGGCTGGCGAGGGTGGAGTCGGTGACGGGGCGGATCTGGGCGGGCCCGTCGTCGTTCGCGGCGTCGTCGGTCAGCGGCACGTACCCGTCCTCACCGACGCGGGGCGTGTGCACGACGGCGTCGACGCGGCGGAACATGCCGGCCAACCTTCCGCGGCCCAGCTCCTCGCGCAGCCAGTCGGCGGCGACGGCCGGGTTGGTCACCTCCTGCTCGGGTGCCCAGATGCGCAGCGGCGGCGTGCCGGCCGTCGCCGCTGCGGTGGCCGGCGGCTGGGTGGGCGTGGCGGCCGCCGCGGTGATGCCGACGGTGGTGTCCGGATCGCGGCCGAGGATGGCGCGAATCAGCTCGGCCTGGTCGTGGCCGGGCTCTGGCAGCGGCGACCCGTAGCCCTGCTTCCCGAGCGCCCGGGCCGCGGCCTTGTGGTCACCGCCGAAGTGCAGCGCCGCGTACGCGCCGAACTTCGAGTACGACTCGCCGCCCTCCAGGGGCGCGGCACCGGTGGTGAAGACGTGGAGGTGGTCGGTGCCGAGGGCGTTGGTCGACGCGCTGATGCCGGTGGGCTTGCCGGGCCGGGTCCAGTAGGTGACGTCATCGTCGGATCGGTAGTGCTCGCGCCACCCGGCAGGGGTGAGGATCTGCGTCCACTCGGCCCGCTGGTTGAAGTCCTCACCCGGGGCAAGCTCGCCGGCGGCCCGGCTGGTGGGTCCGCCGATCAGCGGGTTGAGCGTGGACGGCGGGGCGGGCTCGGGCGGGGCGATGCGGGCCGTGGCGGTGTCGAGGGCGGCCTGGAGTTGGGCGACGGTGTACCGGTGCGAAGTGGCGGCGATGATGCGGCAGGGGCGGGCGAGGCCGGCTTTGCGGTTGACGGTGCCGGGGATGCGTAGGACGCGGGCGAGGTCGCCGACGCCGCGGCCGTACCGCCAGCCGTGTGACGCGGCCGCGTGTTCGATCACGGCCTGCCAGCCCTTGGCGAGCGCCTTCGCTGCGTCGAGGTTGTCGGTGGTGAGCGTGTGGGGTTCGGTGAGGAGCCAGATCGGGTAGAGGCCGCCACCGGAGTGCACCCAGATGGTCGGCTCTGGCAGGCCGCTCGTGGCGATGATGGCCTGGCCGGCTTCGACGGTGGGCGGGAGGTCCTGCTCGGCGTGGCCGGGGCCGGCGAGGTCGAGGTCGGCCCACAGGGCGGGCAGGGCGGCGGAGTCTGCGGCGCCGCCGCGGCCGCCGGCGGGCCGGTCGCCGAGCAGGGTGGTGACGCGGGCGTAGATGCCTTCGCGGCCGGCGGCGTCGAGCTGGGCGACGTAGGTGGTGGCCTCGTCGAGGTCGGCGAAGGTGCGGCCGGTCCAGTCGCCGGTGGAGCAGATGTGCACGTGGCCGGGGCTGTCTCCGTGGAGGATGCCGAGCCAGCGGCGTACGGCGGTGGTGTCGACGGTGACGCTCACGCCGCGGCCTGCCGTGACGGTCATCGATGCTCCGATCTGGGTGGACCGGCCCCCACCCCGAGAGGCGGGGCGGGGGCCGGTGTTGAGCGGGTTGGGCAGGAGCTGGGTCAGAACGGGGTGGGCTGGTCGGCGGGCTGCGCCATGGCGGCGGCGATGGTCCGCTGCTGCATCTCGGGCAGCGCGGCCCACTTGACCGGGTCCATGCCGGGCGGGCAGGGGATGGCGACGGCGGCGGGCTGGGTGATGCCGAGGGACTGCGCGGCCGACGGGGCCGCGGCGGCCTGCGGTGCGGGCTGGGCCAGCATCGGCGCCTGCGCCGGCGCGGCCTGGCCACCAAGGAGGCTGCCCGGGTCGACGGTCGGTGCGCCGTACTCGGCGGCGAACGTGAACGGGTCGCCCTTGACGCCGCTGCCGCCGGTCCGTTGCACGGCGAGCCGGCCGCCGATCTCCAGGCCCTTCGCACCGACCTTCTGGATGGCCTCCCGAACAGGGGCCATCATGCGCGGCGGGATGTGCAGCCGCCGCTTCCCGTCGTCGTCGGCGTCGGCCGGGTCCCGCTGATCGGTCTGGAGGGTCACGACGATCTGCATCTTCGGGTCACCGCTCGGCCAGAAGTCGAGCTCGTCGGAGTCGAACTTCTTGAGCTGCTCGACCTTGGGGGTGTCGGTGATGGTGCCGATGACCGTGTAGCCGATCGGGTTCTTCTGCCAGTTGACGGACTTGGTTCCGCCGCCCATGAGCAGGTCGTTGGCGTCCATTGCTGGTGTTCTCCTTCTGGTGGGGTTGCTACGCGATGAGGCCGCGGAGCTGGTTGTCGATCTTTTGGTCGGTGTTGCCGGGGCAGCCGGTCGCGTCAGCGGGGCCGCCGACGCGGCGGAACGGGCACCAGTCGCAGGCCTTGCCCGAGGTGGCCGGCACGGCGGGCCAGTGCTCCGGGTTGTTGGCCACGTCGAGGCCGTACGGGCCGATGAGGTCGTGGGTGGCGTAGTAGCGGTCGATCGCCCATTCGGCGATGTCGGGCCGGTACTCCTCGGTCCACTCGGCGCTGTCGGAGTAGTCGTGCGACCGGGCGAGGAACACCAGCCGGACGAACCGAACGCGACGCCCGGCGCGTTCGTGGCCGCGCCCGTAGAGGTGCGCCTGGACGCGGTAGTCCGGCTTGACCAGCTCGGCGTTGGGGATCGTCTTGCGCTTGACCTCGCGCAGGGCGGTGACGCCGGTGTACTTCCAGTCGACGACGGTCTCGTAGTCCAGGTCGTACGCGTCGCCGTGGCCGGTGATCGGGTCGACCCCGGGCAGGCCCGGGTCGACGGTCAACGTCTCCTCAACGAGCCACCGCTGCCGGCCGAGCTGCCGGTTGTGGAAGTGCAGCGCCTCCTCCATGAGCGCGTGCAGGGCGGTGCCCTGCATCGGTGCCCACGGCGGCCGCTTGTCCTCCGGCTGTCGGACAACCCCGGCCAGCTTCATGGCGATCTGCCGCTGGCACGGCGTACCCAGCTCGGACGGGCCCAGGCGGGTCTGCTGGCTGCGGGCCCGGGAGCCGTCGAGGTCGGCGAGGACCTGGCGCATCTCCTCGACGGTCGACGGAGGCGGCCCGGCCGGCACGGTGATCTGCGGTGCCGGTGTGACGAGCAGCCCGTCGAGGGCCGGTGTGGTGGCCGGCTTGGCGTCGCCCTCGCCGCAGCATCGGCCGAGCCAGCCGCCGTCACCGTCGGCCCGGATGTCGTCCATCTCCTCGGTGCGGGTGCCGCAGCCGGAGCAGGTGCCCCGGTAGCTGGCGGTGATCCACGGGCCAAGCGGTCGCGGTGCGGGCTCGACAGCGGTGGCCGGCAGGCGCAGATCGGCGATGAGCGCGGCCAGCTCGGCGTCGGACACAGCGGCCGTCATGACGTTGCCTGCCCGCTGGTTGCTGCCCGGGCCAGCCCGTAGACCACGGGGATTCCGAACTGCTGTGCAACGGCTCGCTCGATGGCTGCGCCGGTGGAGGTTTCCCAGCCGGGCAGCAACACGACCAGGTCGCAGCCGAGCAGGGTGTGCACGCCGGCGGCGTACCAGCACGGGTTCGGGTGGCCCTTGTGCGTGTCGCCGGGCGGGCATCCGCCGGGGTGGCTCGGGTCGGTGTTGTGAGGGCTGACGGGCTGCCAGCCCTGCTGACGGGCCCACTGGGCGGCGCGGCCGAACCCGTCGGCGTTGTAGTCGGGGTGGCCGGTCATGGGGCCGGCGAGGTAGGCGCGCTTCACGACAGCACCCCGTTGAGGGAGGGGATGATGACGGCCTGCTCGGCGGCCCGGGTGACGGCGGTGTAGAGCCACCGGCGGCCGTTGACGTGGCCTTCGATCGAGGCGGCGGCCGCGCCGAGTTCCTTGACGTGCTCGCGGTACGCGGCGCCGTAGAACACCGACGACTCGTCGACGACGAGGACGCGGGGCCACTGCGATCCCTGGCTCTTGTGGGTGGTGATGGCCTGCGCGTACGTGGCGGCGATGACGGTGCCGCGGCCGTCGCGCTTGGCCTGCTTCTCGCCCTCCAGGTCGGTGAAGCCGGACGCCCACGCGGTGAGGGTCCGTTCGGTGCCCTCGTCGTCGCGGACGACCAGCTGGTACCGGTCGGTGCGGGTGTCCTGCGAGCTGTTGATCACGTCGAACTGTTGGCCGTTGAACACCTCGGCCTCACCACTGTTCGCGAGGCAGATGATGCGGTCGCCGGCCTGCGGTCCGCCGACCAGGCCGCGCAGTGCCCGTAGGAGGTGGACGGCTTGCCAGCGGGTGGCGTTGCGGCCGACGAGGACCTGGTCGAAGGAGAGCAGCTGGTCGATGGTGAGCCGGTCGAAGCGACCCGACTCGCCGTCGCGGCCGGCGACGTCGTACCCGCGCTGCCCGGGCTGGCTGTTGCGGATCGCGGTGGCCATCCGGGTGACCGGGCTGTCGAGCGCGCTGCGGTGGATGTCGGTGAGGAGGTGGTCGGCGGGGGCGTTGATGAAGTAGCCGCCGCCGTCGACCGGGGGCAGCTGGGCGGGGTCGCCGAGGCAGAGGATGCGGCAGCCGTAAGACAGCAGGTCCTTGGCCATGCGCTCGCCGACCATGGACACCTCGTCGAGGACGAGCAGGTCGGCGTACTCCAGGTCGCTGTCCTCGCGGAGGATCCAGTCCGGGGAGTCGACCTTCGCCTGCTCGCGGCGGATCTCGGCCAGCAACTCCTCACGCTCGGCCGGGTCGTCGCTCTCGCGCATCTGCTGCTTCAGCTGCTCCAAGTGCTGACGCACCTTTTCCACAGGCTGGTAGATCAGACTGTGGACAGTGCGGGCGTCCGCGCAGCCCTTGCCGCGCAGCACGTACGCCGCCTTGCCGGTGAACGCGGCGTAGTAGACGTCGCGGACGTCGAGCTGCTCGACGATGTGGCGGGCGAGGGTGGTGTTGTGGGTGACCACGTAGTGGTCGGTCAGGTAGAGGCCGTCCGTGGCGCTGACGGAGATGCAGGTGTGCAGAGCCCGCCCGGCCGGCCGGATTGCGACGATGCGACGTGACGGCGGGTTCTTGGTGGTGGGCCACCACTGCGACGCCTTGCGGGGTAGCAGGAACGGGCAGGCCAGCACCTTGACGTTGATCTGGTGCTCTCCGTCGCGGTTGGTGGTGTGGCGGATCGCGACGCCGCCGAGCGACTGCACCAGTGACACGATGTCGGAGGCGAGGCGTTCGGACTTGGTGGAGAAGCTGACCCGGTTGTCGCGGGCCGACCCGTCGGTGTCCATCAGCCCGCGCAGCAGCGCCCACCGCTGCTCAACCGGGGCGTACAGGTAGGCGGCCGGGATGAACCGCTGAGGGCTGTTCACGGCCAGCCCGAGTTCCCGCATCGCCGCGCCGATCCCGTTGCGGTGCACGTGCCGGGGGTCGGTGATGTGGTGTCGGGCGCTGGTGCCGCCGCGCTTGCGGGCGATCTCGGCCCAGTCCGGCAGCCGCCGGGCGATCTCGTCGGCGATGAACTGGTCGTCTTCGGCGATGCACAGGATGGGGGTGCTGCCGAGGTTGGTGCCGTCGCCGATCAGCGCGCCGAGCACGTACGGGTCGATCGGCAGGTCACGCTGCGGGTACTGCACCGGCTCGCACAGCGGGATCGAGAAGCGGTGAGGCCCGCTGTCGAACTTCACGCCGACGTCGAGGATCTCGCTGGTCGTCATCGTCTTGTACGGCTGGCCGAGCTGCCGCATCTTCGCGGATTGCACGTTCCACAGGTGGTCGCGGTCGCAGAAGACCGAGACGCCGTCGCGGAACACCACTTCGTAGCCGTCTCGCAATCCCTGCGGGAACACTCCGGTGACGCGGATCGGCTGGCCGTCGACGCCGTAGACCAGGTCGCCGACCTTGAGGTCTTCGATCCTCACCGGCCCGTCCGGGGTGTAAACCTGCGATCCGTGCCGTTCCGCTTTGCCGGTGCCGGCGTACCCGAAGAGGCGGAACACCTGCTGGTCGCCGGACCTGTACCAGTCGGTGATCTTCTCGATCGCTTCGGTCTGCTGCGGGGCGAACTTGAGTCCGCCCGGCCGGGCCGGCACCGACACCGCCGTGGTGTCGGTGCCGACCAGGTCGGCGAGCCTCGTGTCGAGGTCGGTGGTCATGCCTGGCCTTCCGGGGCGTGGTGGGTGGGAAGCAGGCCGGCGCGGATGGCGATGGCCACGGCGTGGGGGGCGTTGCGGGCGCCGATCCGCTGGTACAGGACGGACAGCCGGTGTTCGACGGTGCTGCGGGTGATGCCCCGGTCGCGGCCGATAGCGGCGTGTGTGCGTCCCTCGGCGATCTCGGCCAAGAGCGCGACCTGCTCCGTGGTGAGCGCCGGGCGGGCGACGGTGGCCGCGGTCACTGGTCACCACCGGGCGTGGTCGTTTCGTCGGTGGTGGGGCAGCCGTTGACAACCCACTGCTCCATCGCCGCGAGGATTTCCGGAGGGCTGGTCAGCTCGTCGCGCATCATGGCGAGCACCAGGCCGCGATTGGCTGGCTGCTCCGGTCCGGCCGGCTGCCGCTCGTCGAGGACGGCCGTGGTGTCCATCCGGCCGGTGCGTTCCATCTCGGGGGCGGGCAGGTAGCGGTTCGGGTCGGCCCAGTGGTGCGGGGCGAGCGCGGTCCGGTCGGCGGGGCGCAGCGGGTTGTAGTCGACGCTGACCGGGTTGGTGATGATGCGGCGCCCGACGGCGTCGACCGGGCCGCCCTTGTTCCAGCGGTGCCGGCCGCCCTGGCGGGCCGGCTCGGTGCCGGTGGTCGGCCACGGGAGTCCGGTGGTCACGGCGGTGTCGATGTCGGTGCTCATCGGCCGTCCGCCTTCCGGACGTAGACCGGCTGCCATCCGCCGGTGAACGGCGAGGACTCGCAGGCGTCGCAGCCCTGGTCGTTGACCGGGCCCTGCTCCTTCTCGTTCCACCACTCGATGTGGCGGCACTCGTGGATGAACATCTGGGAGCCGTCCGGGAAGGTGACCGGCTGGAAACGCTCGACCTCGTCGCAGAGAGCGGGCATGTGGTTGCGGGCCTCGGCGATGAACACGGCGTTCTCGATCCGCGCCGAGCCGGAGACGGGGTCGCCGATCAACTCCGACCACACGAGCCCGTCGGGGTGGGCGGTCCACGGTGCGCGGTCGGCGGCGTCGATGAGCGCGCGGAGGGCGTCGATGTCGATGCTCACCGGGTCACCGCCGGTCCGTCGATGCGGTCGCCGATGAGCGCCCGGTCCCAGAGGCCGTTGGGCTGCACCTCGTACCGGCCGACCGGCAGGTCAGCGGTGTCCATCGCGGCGTGCATGAGCGTGAACATCGGGCAGTCCATCGGGCAGGACGGCGGGTGCGTGAGCGTCCACGGGCCGCCGGGCTCGCCGGTGACGACCAGGACGTGCGGGGTGGCCGGCGTGGCGGTCTGGTTGGCGTACGCGGTGAGCCCGCGCTGTGCCGAGCGGAGGTCGTTCTCGGCTCCGTCGGCGCGGCGGTTCGCGTCGGTGAGCTGCGCGCGGACCTTGGTCAGCTCGTCGAGCAGGTCGTCGACGCGTCGGTTGGCCTGGTTGAGGCGGATGACCGCGAACGCGGCGACGCCGGCGAGGGCCATCCGACCGCGAATGTTGGCCTCCAGGTTGGCGGTGAGTTCGGCGCCGTAGATGGGTTCGCCGTAGGTGGCGAGGCGGCGGGTGGTCTCGGGGTCGGCGGCGAGCTGGTCGACGTCGGCGAGGGCGTCGGTCGCGGCCTGCTCCAGGCGGCGGATCTCGGCAGGGGTCAGGTTCACCGGTTGTCCTTCCGGTTGAAGTCGGCGGGGCTGGTGGCGTTGCAGATGTCGCGGAGGGTGCGGTAGCCCCAGCGCGGCCACGGCTGCTCGGCAGCGGGGCTGGCGGCGGCTGCGGTGGCGGCCAGCTGGCGGTTCGCCTCGGTGACCTCGTCGAGGGCCTCGCCGAGGAGCTTGTTCTCGGCGGTCTTGTCCTCCAGCTCGGCGGTCTTGTCGGCCAGCTCGGCGCGGTAGGAGCGGATCCGCTCGGCCTGGTGACGCACGCGCCTCGTGGCTGAGCGGCGGTGACGTTCGATCCCGATGAGCGCCAGGAGGAGGCCGCAGCACAGCGCGAAGAGGACCCAGATGGCGAGGAACAGCAGCGTGATCACGCGTCACCGCCCAGGAACGCGGCGACGTCCTGCCAGCGGTCCGAGGCGGCCGTCAACAGCTCGCGGTGCTCTGCCTCGGTCGCCTCCTGCGTGGCGTACCGGTCGTCGTCACGGATGCCCTCGACGTGCGTTCGGATCAAGCTCGCCAGGGTGGTCGGGTCCAACGCGTCCAGCTCCCACGACTGGCCGCCATACGTCTGGATGTAGCTGCCCGCCCGGGAGTCGGTCTCCTTCGCCGGGTTCGGCGGCGGGTTGTACTGCCGGACCTGGTCGAAGTTCAACGCGATCCGGCGGACCTCCAGGTTCGGCAGGCCGTCCGGCTCGTCGAGGTGGTCCTCGTCGAAGAGCACCTGCGAACCGCAGTCCTCGCCGATGAACAGCTCCAGGCGCTCCCGGATGTCCCGGGTCATGTCGATGCCCGACGGGTCGTGGTCGCCGAGGTGCAACACGGTGACGCCCTGACCCCGGTCGAGGTACTGGCCGAGCCGGCGCCCGGCCCGCCACAACTCCGACTGAGAGACGTAGCCCCGGCAGGAGAAGTACGCGACGTCGAGGTCGCCGGCGACCTGGCCGACGATTCCGGCCAGTGCCTCCTTCTCAACCCAGATCTCGACGCGGCGGGGCTGGTCGGCCCACTTGTCGATTGCGTACCCCTGCGCAGCGCCGCGCATGATGTCCGACGGGTCGGACCAGTGGCTGTTACGGGCGAGGTTGCGGGTGCGGTCGACGATGTAGTGCCAGTCGAGCAGTCCGGCCATTCGTGCCTTGTTGATGACGCTGCCGAGACGCTTGTACGACTGGACGGTGTTGGGGATCCAGTCGCGGGAAACGAACTGGTAGTAGAGCTGCCGCAGCGTCAGGTCGAAGCCCTGCGCGGCGTACTCCCGGCAGATCGCGTCGGCCCGCCGGATGTCGATTTGCGCGTCGGGACCGGGGTTCCACTGCTCGTAGTAGATCTTCATGCCGCCCACCCCCGGGTCTGTCCGGTGGTGCGGGCCGCGCGGGCGGGCCAGATGTACTCGCGGTCCAGCTCGGCGCGCTCGGCGTCGGTGAGCGCGGCGACGGCCTGGCCGAGGAGACCGGACAGCCACAGCACGCGGGCGATCGGGTCCTCACCGAGGCCGCAGTTCTCCGGGGTGACCTCGACGTGCTCGCCGGGGCCGAGCAGCGCCGGGTCGACGCCGCGCGGGAAGCACGGGTCGTCGGCGAGGGTGAACGGCTGCAGCTCGACGTCGGCGGCAGGCGTGGCCGGCGCGGCGGCCGGGAACACGGTGACGCGGGGGCCGGTCGGGAACGGCACCGGGAACGGGTTCGCGGGCGTCGGGTGCGTCATCGCGCACCGCCCTCGGCGAGCTGCGCGCGCAGCTGCTCGAGCTCGGCCTCCAGCGCGGCGCGCGTCTGGTGCCGGGTCGGGGGGTTCGGCATCGCGGCGACAGCCCGCACCCGGATCCGGCCGCAGTCCGTCTGGAGCTCCCGCTGGGTGCGCCGGTTGTGCCCGCGCCCTTCGGTCTTCGTCGTGGCGGTGGCACCGAAGGCGGCGGCGATCGCGTCGACGATCGGGACGGCGGCGTCAGCGTCAGTCGCGCTGTAGCTGGAGCTAACGCTGAGGTAGGGCGTCAGCGAGGTGGGCTTCGGCGTTCCGGCGAGGGTGGCGATCCGGTCGGCGGCCTGACGCAGGTCGCCGGCGATGGTCAGCCAGTAGTCCGGCTCGCTCCGGGTGATGGAGCCGTGCTCGATCACGTTCCCGTCGGCCAGCACCTTGACGGTGCCCAGCTCCTCGCCGTAGACCACGTCGAACGTGTGGCCCTTGTCGATGACGTCGGCGGCGAGGAACGCGGCGCGGAGCCGGTCGGTGATCTCGGTCTTGCTGGTGGTGGCCGGAACGATCAGCGGTTCGACGCCGGCGTTGACGTCGAACGCCACGCGGATGGTGGCGGCCTGCTGGTCGGGTAGGGTCTGCGGTTGCATCTGGACTCCTAGCTGGTCGGTGGGTGTCCGGGTGGGAAGCCCTTCGCCGTGTCCGCGGTGGAGGGCTTCGTTCGTTCAGGTGGTCTTGCGGCGGGCGCGCTGCCGGGCGACCCGGGCGCGGGTGTCCTGGACGGCCTTGTCGCGGTCGCTCTTGGGCGTCGGCTCCGGCGCGACGGTGTGGCTGGCGAGGAACTCCTCCAGCTGGGCGTCGGTGAAGTACCGCTCCTTGCCGATCCGCACGTGGGTGAACTTGCGGCCGCGGGCGTGGTCGGCGAGCCGGCGCGGTGGGATCCCGAGGCTGGCGGCGACCTCGTCGAGGGGGGTGAGGTTCGGCAGGGCGCTGAGGGGGATGGTCATCGCGTCCTCTCTTCCGCGGTGACGGTGTGGGCCTCGATGTAGGCCACGTAGCTGCTGAGAGGGATCCGGACGGCTCCGTTGCGGCCGTCCGCTTTCGTCGCCTTGAGCGCCCCGGACTCGATGTAGCGGCGGACGCTCCAGCGGGAGACCCGCAGCCGTCCGGCCACCTCATCGATCGTCAGGAATTGCTCGTCCACGCGACGCCTCCATGCTGCTTCGTGTTGGTGCGTGTTGTGCGTTGCTTACGTTAACTTACGACACAACACGAAGCAACATGAAGCAGCATGGAGGGTGAGAACTTGTGCGATGGCTTAAGTTGCGTCACCGTGCTATGTCCGATACGGCCCGCCGTGCTACAACCTGCAACATGGTGGAGCAGTCCGAACGGGGCCCCGCGTACAACTTCTGGGTACGCGTGAAGGCGGAACAGGCCGCCCGGGGGTGGACGGATTCCGAGCTGTTCCGCCAGTCAGGCGTCACACGTAACACGATCAACGGCCTCAAGACCCGCAAGAGGGTCGAGGCGGCGACCGTCAACGCCATCGCCGACGCCCTGGAGATCCCCCGCGACGAGGCCCACGTCCTCGCCGGCCTCGTACCGGCCGAAGACGAGCAGCCCGACCGGGAGGCGGCCGACGCCCGAGAGGCGATCCTGCGCGATCAGATCTACACCGAAGAGCAGCGCGCCGCGATGCTTCATCTGCACGACCTGTTCGCCCGCACCAACCGCGAGGACTAGTTACTCAGGCTGCGGCTCGCCCTGGTCGTCGTCGAGGAGGTCGTCCAGGGCGTCGACCGCCGCCTCCTCAGCCTCGGGCATCAGGTCGCCGTAGATCTCCGACGTCGTCGACAGCTGGGCGTGGCCGAGTCGGCGTGAGATCGCCAGCGGCGTCATCCGCCGGTCACTGAACAGCCAGGCGGCGTGGGTGTGCCGTAGGTCGTGTGGGGTCGGCCGGCGGCGCAGCACCCCGGGGCAGTCGCACGGGGACACCGCGCCCGGCTCGGGGCCGAGGTGGTCGCGGCAGCGGGTCCAGTCGGCGGCCGCGAGGGCGCCGCACGGCTTGCCTCGGTCGTTGGTGCCGCCGTAGTCCCGGCACCGTGCCCGGACCGGACCGCCCTCGGGTCGGCGCTCGCCGCGGTTGGGTGGCGGGTGCTCGGCGCAGCGGCCGGCCTTGTCGAGGGCGGGGTTCCACCGGCGTTGCAGGAAGTTGGAGTAGTGGATCGGCCCGCCGTTGGGCGCGGTGAGGAGGAAGGCGTCGTCGGGCCGGTCGGCGAGGCAGGGCTTGAGGGTGGTCATCAAGCTGGACTGCGCAGGCACGTCTCGCCGGCGACGCCCCTTGGTTGTGCCCAGATACCAGCCACCTCGCCCGTCCCTCTTCCAGGCACGCCACAGCCGCACCCGGTCTTTCACTCCCGGCTTCGTGGCCGGGCGGATATGCCCGACGCTCAGCGCGGTCGCCTCGGACCATCGGGCGCCGGTTCTCGCGAGGACCTCGACGAGCGGCCGGTCTTCCGGGTTGAAGGCGTACAGCAGGAGCTTGTACTCGGCGGGTGTGAGTCGGACCTGGGTGGGTTCGCCGGTGTCGTCGTGCTCGACCTGGTCGCGCTTGTACTTGACGCCTTCGGCCGGGTTGTCGGTGATGACCTTGTCCTTGACGGCCGCCTCGAAGATCTGGTTGATCAGGGTGAAGTAGCGGGTGACGGTCGTGTTCTTGAGGCCGGGCTCGTCGTCTTCGTCGGGGTCGTGTAGCTGGTTGAGCAGGGTGCCGATGTGTGTGGCGGTGACCTTGTCCATCCGCAACGGGCCGAAGGCGGGGAAGATGCGGTTCTCCAGCTGGCTCTTGTAGCCGGCTCTGGTGCCGGGGGTGATGCCGGTCTTGGCCGCGAGCCACTGCGGGGCGTACTCCTCGAAGGTCGGCACGGTGGGTTCGGGGTCGGGGTCGAGGATGCCCATGTCGATGTAGATCTGGTCGCGGGTGCGGTTGCCTCGGTAGCCCTCGACGATGCGCTTCGCCTCCAGGGCGAGTTCTTCGGTGGCGAAGGTCGGCTGCTGCTTCTTGCCCTGGTAGCGCCAGACGATGCGCCACGAGGGGCCGTGCCGTTCGGGGGCTGAGGCCATGCCGGTGAACCTATGTCCCCATGGGGACAGCGGCAAGGTCAAGGGCCGTGATTTACCGTCACTGGCCGTACGCATCGCACATGGTAAATCGGGACAGAGCAGGACACCGGCTGGTCATGACCACTGACCTTGGCAGACTGAAAATCGGAAGGTCGGCGGTTCGACCCCGCCCCTGGCCACATAGCCTTTCGCCGGGCTACAGGAGCGCCGACCAGCGGAAACGCGGTCGGCGTTCTGCTTTTCCGCCGCAGCCTGCCCGGCCTTTCCCCGTGATCGCTCGGCCTGGCCCGTGATCGCCTGGCCTGGCCCATGATCGCCCCCGCCCGGCCTGTGATCGCCCGGCCTGGCCCGTGATCGCCCCGCCTGCCCCCGTGATCGCCCGGCCTGCCCCTTGATCGACTCGCTTTCGGCGATATCGGGGTATCGCAGCGACCGGGATACCGCGACATCGCCGAACCCGAGTCGATCAACCGCGTCGGCCGCGCTGGGCGCTGGTCACTGATCGCGGCGGCCCTGTTGACGGTGCTGGGCCACCCCGCCCTGGATCGCCTCCCACACGCTGCGCCCGGCCTGCCGCAGGGTCTCGCCCGCCTGCTCGGCGAGTTGCGCCGCGCTCTGAGCTGCGGCATGCGCCCCACTCGAAACACCACCGCCACCCTGGCCACCACCACCGGCCTGCCCGCCGCCCTGACCGCCGCCACCCTGACCACCACCACGCTGGCCACCGCCTCCCTGACCGCCGGCGCCCTGACCACCACCGGCCTGCCCGCCGCCGCCCTGGCCACCACCACCCTGACCAACGCCACCCTGACCAACGCCACCCTGACCATCGCCGCCCTGGCCGCCAGCCGCTTGCCCGGCGGGTTTGCCACCACCGCCACCCTGGCCGCCCTGATTCCCGCCGCTGGAGGCCCGCGACTCACCAGGACCGGGGGTTGGCGAGCCACCCGGCTGACCGGCGGGCTTCCCGGTCGACGAAGCAGCCGGAGCGGATCGGTCTCCCCCCGCACCACCCCCCGGTTGCTGCCGGTCCTGGCCCTCGGGCGGCCGCTGCCCCTCAAACCCCTGCCCCGCGGAGGTCGGGTGCGCCTGCGCGGAGGCCCGGTCCACCGGCCACCGGCCCTGCAACCGAGACTCCGGCCGCTGACCTTCCGCCGGGCGCGACTCCGCTCGCTGAGCTTCCGCCGGCCGGGACTCCGCCGCTCGCGACTCCGCCGGCCGGGACTCCGTTGGCCGCGGCTCCGCCGGGCGGGCGGGTCGTGCTCGCGTCTGGTCGCCGAGCGCGCCGGGCACACCCGCCTGTCGGGCCAGCTCGTCGCGTACGCCGGAGTGCTGCGCCTGCGCGGTGACCTGGGCGGCGCCGGCGGCCAACTGCTGGGTGCTGCGGTTGACGTCGTCGAGCGCGCCGCTGCCCGCCCGGGCCAGGGATTCGATGACCTGCGGGTTGTTGTCGATCGTGTCGAGTGCCCGGCCCAGGAGTGTCACCAGCTGCTCCAGGCGTACCCGTAGCTGCGCCTCGGCGTGCACCCCGTCGATGTCCAGCTCGACGCCGTTCAGGTGGACCCGTACGCCGGCGTCGAGCTGGAGCAGGTTGGCCAACCGGGCGCGCAGCGAGATGTCGGCGTCCAGCCCGTCCACGACCAGCCGGATCGAGTCGACCGACACATTCGGGATGTCGAGCAGGACGTCCGGGTCCCCGGCGTCGACGTCCCGGTCCGGATTCCGCTGCTGCGCGTTCTCGCTCATGCTCTCCCGCTCCCGTACGCCGCCCCGGTCGTCCGAGCCGTTCGGCGCGGTTACCCGCTTTCCGGCGGGGCATCCCGTGCGTGACGGCTCGGCAACCCACTGTCTGGAACCGGGCACCGCGCGAAGCTGCACACCGAGGCATCAGCCGGTATGGTCCGGGCCTATGGGACAGGGGATGACTGATCCGGCCGACATCCGGCAGGACCTGGAGCGGTTCTCCTTACGGTGCAGCCTCCTCGTCCCGGGTTCCGCAGAGCGGGCGTTCGCGGTCTTCACCGATGAGCTGACCGACTGGTGGGTCACCGAGTACACGTGGTCCGGTCCGGAGGCCCTCGCCGAGCTGGGCATGGAGCCACGGGCCGGCGGCATGCTCTACGAGATCGGCCCGTACGGCTTCCGCGCCGACTGGGGACGGGTGCTCACCTGGGATCCGCCCCGGCGGCTGGTCTTCGCCTGGCAGCTCGGTCCGGACCGGGTGCCGGTGCCGGACCCGGCGAAGGCGAGCGAGGTCGAGGTGCTGTTCCTCCCCGACGGTCCGGAACGGACCCGGGTCGAGCTGGAGCACCGACACTTCGACCGGCACGGCGAAGCGGCCGAGGGGTACCGCAAGGCGTTGACGGCGGGCTGGCACGAGTTGCTCACCCGCTATCTCGCCACCGTGTCACGCGGCCAACAAGCCGCCTGAGCAGTCAGCGGTCGAGTTGTCGACCAGCCCGGCTGCCGTCCAGGCCCCGGCCGCCCAGGTGTGCGCGGTTTCCGGCCTCCGCCCCGGAGCCGAAGCCCGTGCCGCCGAGCCGGCGTGCCGGTGCGGTCCGCAGTCGCGGGTACTCCTCGGTGAGCCGCCGTTGCACCCGGTCGGAGCGGTCGGCCAGCATCAGCGCCACCGACGGGCCACCCGACTCGCCGGCCGCTGCCGTCTCGGCCGCCCAGAGCCGGCCCCAGATCACCTCCGCGAAGCCGGCGAGCCAGGACCGCCGGAAGGCGGCCGGATGGTCGTCCGCGGGCACCGCCGTGGCGGCCAGGCCGTGTGCGGCCTGCACGAGCAGTGAGGTGAAGAGCAGGTCCACCCGTTCCAGGTCGCTGGCGAAGCCGAACAGGTGCACCGCGAACCCGTTGCCCTGCCGGCGACGGACGCAGCGGCAGCGCAGCGGCTCCGCGACCGCGGCGAGCAGGCCCACCTTGTCCCGGGCGTACGGGGCGACGATGTCGAGCACCCGGTCGCCGACCGGGTCGGTGGTCGGATCCCGGACGGCGAGCAACGCCCTGTCGACGCCGTAGCGGGCGATCAACTCGGTCGCCTTGGCGGTGAAGGCCGCCGACTCGGCGGGTGTGCAGGCCGGGTCCTCGGCCTGGGCGAGCAGCTTGCGCACCTTGCTGAGCATGGCCTCGGACATGCCCCCAGAGCTATCACACACGGCGGACGATCTGGGACCACGATCGCATTGATCGATCAGTATCATCGTCACGATCAGCTCGACCGTCCAATACGGACGGTCAATTAACTGTTTCCGGAGGCACGCATGTCATCCCCGACCGCCCGCCTGCTCGCCGTCGCCACGGCCGCCGCCCTGCTCGCTACCGGCGCACCCGCCCAGGCCGCTCAGGCCGCCGCACCGGCCGCCCCCGCCGCCGACTCCACCGACGTCACCTCGGGGCCGAACCTCTTCGCCCCGCTCGCCACGTGTTACGGCGGTGCGGTTCGCTCGTTCTTCCAGACCGGCGGCTACGGCGGCCAGGCCGGCCCGTACCGCACCACAACCCGGTGCCGCGACATCAACGTGCGCAACGCGAGCGCGTACGGCACCGACGCCTGCGTGATCTTCATCGACAAGACCGGCAACTGCAACTACTGGACCTACCTGCCGGCCAACTCCGGCTGGGTCACCGTGGCGACCGACGTCCGGGACGGGGTCAACTTCCGGGTCCGCTTCGAGAACGTCCGCTACGAGTACGAGCCGCTGGTCGCGTACCACGCCTTCTGAGCGGCCCGTGCGGGCGCGGCACCCGACGGGAGCCGCGCCCCGGGAGGCGTGGTCAGCCGGCGCGGCTGCGCAGGGTGGCGACCGTCGAGCCGGCGAGCGTGAGCAGGCAGTCGGAGAGCAGCCCGTCGGCCGCGGCCGCACCGAACAGGGCCTCCCCGGTCGGCACGTCCCGGTTGGCGTACGCGCTCACGAAGCGGGCCACCCAGCGGGTGTCGTAGTCCGCCTGCTCGATGCCCGGGAAGTCCAGCGCGCATCCGGTGCTCGGCGCGGCGTCACCGACCATCGTCGCCGCCAGGCACCAGGCGACCCCGTACGCGCCGGGCAGGCCGGCCCGGTCGACGACGGCGTCGAACGCACCTGTCACCGCTTCCCCATCGCCGGCCAGCGCCGAGCGGAGCACGGCGGTCGCGTCGTCGAACGTCTGCTGTGGTAGGTCCGTCACCCAGCGCACAGTAGGACGGAGGGTCAAGGCCCGCCATTTCCGTCACTCTGCGTGTTCGATGCGAGCGACCTGCGCATTTCGCCACCTCCACGGTCCCGCCGCCGGCCCGGGCACGCTAATGTGCGCAGCGGACCTTCGCCGGAGGAAGGACGACCATGCTCGTATCACGCCGCTCGCGGGTAGCCACACTGGCCGCCTGCGCGACGATCCTGCTCGCCACAAGCGCTTGCGGGGATGACAAGGCCGAGGAGGGAAGCGCCCAACAGGTGCGCCTCTACGGCACGGACGGCAACATGCTCAACTCCTACCCAGCGGAGTTGAAGGATCGCGCCGATCTCGTCGACGGGATGAAGGGGACCACGCCGCTCACCCCGCTGCCCGACGACTTCAAGAGTCGGCTACGGTCCGTCAATCCGGCGCTGACGGACTACCTCTACGCCGCCGAGACGTACGACGCCGTCGTGATCGGTGTGCTCGCCGCCCAACTGGCCGGCAGCACCGACCCCGCCGCCATCGCCAAGCAGATCGTCGGCGTGACCAACAACGGTCAGCGCTGCGAGGACCCGGCCAGTTGTCTCACGCTGGCCCGGGCCGGGCAGGACATCGAGTACCGCAGCGTCTCGCTGACCCGCGCGGGCTTCACCGACAAGGGTGAGCCGGCCACCGCGAGCTACGCCACGCTGACCTTCGACGGCCAGCAGATCAACGACGGCAAGACCGAGTTCGTCGGCGCGGGCGCCGAGTCGGCGGCGAGCACCAAGACCCCGCCGAAGGCGAAGAAGGCACGCCCCGGTGAAGCAGACGACCAGCAGCCGCTGATCGTCGGCGGCCTGCTGCCGAAGACCGGCGACCTGGCGATCGCCTACCCGCCGATGGCGGCCGGCGCGGCGCTGGCGATCCGGGAGGTCAACGCCGCGGGCGGCGCGCTGGGCAAGCCGGTGACGTGGAAGGACGGCGACGACGGCACCAGCACGACGGTGGCCAAGGCGACCGTCGCCAAGCATGTGGCCGACGGGGTCAGCATCATCATCGGCGCCGGCGCCTCGGGTATCTCCCGGGAGGTGCTGCCGGACGTCGTCCGGGCCGGCAAGATTCTCTTCTCGCCGTCCAACACCGACTCCAGCCTGACCGACGTCGAGGACAAGGGCCTCTACTTCCGCACCGCCCCGCCGGACAGCCTGCAGGGTCGGGCGCTGGCCGACGTGATCCTCCGCGACGGGTCGCAGAAGATCGTCATCGTCGCCCGCAAGGATTCCTACGGTGAGGGCCTCCAGGCCACCGTCCGTGACGAGCTGGAGAAGGCCGGCATCGCCGGCGACCGACTCAAGCTGCTCACGTACGACCCGCCGGCCGACGCCTCGGCGGCGCCGGTGGACTTCACCGGTGGCGCGAAGGAGATCAAGGAATTCGGCGCGGACGCCGTCCTCATCATCGGCTTCGGTGAGTCGGCCCAGGTGATCCGGGCCCTCGCCGACACCGGGGTGCAGATCCGGCACTGAGCACCACCGCGGACCGCGACGGCCGCACCGGCTTCGAAGCCGG